>CAZNRJ010000319.1:0-4833 GCA_964574945.1 uncultured Ohtaekwangia sp.
AACGGATCGCAGGCAAACAATCCACTATTACAAGAATTACCTGATCCTATCACAAAAGCAACGTGGGATCATTATATCACCATTTCACTTACTGATGCCACGGCACTTGGAATTGAAAATGATGCTGAAGGCCGCACCCAGTTAGTGAACCTTACGGCTAACGGAAAAACCGTTACAGTTGCCGCATTGGTTCAACCCGGGCAGGCATTTGGTACCGTTGGTATTGCATTAGGATATGGCCGCACGAAAGTGGGGAAAGTAGGAGAGAATATTGGCGTGAATGCATATCCATTACTTACTTCAGGTGAAACTTTGGGCTTTAGTGTTTTAAGCGGAGTAAAAGTTGAGAAGACAACAGAGAAATTCCAATTGGCCCAGACTCAAATTCATCAAACCTACATGGGTCGCGAGAACGTGATCCAGGAATCACTGCTTTCAGACTATAATGACAATCCGGAATATTGGAACGAACGATCAGCCAAAGTAACCAAGTGGAATGAAAAGGTAGAACCTGCAACGCTTAGTTTGTGGAAAGGCCATGAGTACAAGAACCATCATTGGGGAATGTCCATCGACTTGAACACCTGCACAGGGTGTGGCTCGTGCGTGGTGGCTTGTAATGTAGAGAACAACGTTTCAATCGTTGGAAAACAAGAAGTAATCAACCGCAGGGAAATGCATTGGTTACGCATCGACCGTTACTACACCAGCGAAGCGAAACCTGAAAATTATAAAGAAGCCGAAATCGCTTCCGAAAATCCGGAAGTGGTATTCCAACCGATGTTGTGCCAGCATTGTAATAATGCGCCTTGCGAAACGGTGTGTCCCGTGGCAGCAACTACACACAGCACGGAAGGGTTAAACCAAATGACGTATAACCGTTGTATCGGTACACGCTATTGTGCCAACAACTGTCCGTATAAAGTAAGGCGGTTCAACTGGTTTAAATACCACGATAACCAGCAATTCCAGCAAAGCAACCCGGCCATGAACACCGACTTAGGCCGCATGGTATTGAATCCTGATGTTACCGTTCGTTCACGCGGGGTAATGGAAAAATGTTCATTCTGTGTGCAGCGTATTCAGTCTGGAAAGCTTGGCGCCAAGCGTGAAAGAAGGACCCTGAAAGATGGCGAAGTAGTTACAGCTTGCCAGGCAGCGTGTTCAAGTGGGGCGATAGTGTTTGGTGACATGAATGATACTGAAAGTAAGATCAGTAAGTTGTTACAGATCGATCATTACAAGGAAGTGAAAAATGAAGACGGAAAGATCGAGAAAGTATTCAACTATGGTATCGATAAGAAATATAACAATCCGCGCGCTTATCGCGTGCTGGAGGAAATTGGTGTGAAACCAAATATTTTCTATCTCACCAAAATCAGGAACAAGGATAAAGCAAAAGAGAACGCATAGTTTTTAGAATAAGGAATTGATACGAAACTGAGTATGCAAGCAACTTCAACATTACGTGAATCTTTAATTACGGGTGGAAAAACGGTACGCGATGTTTCCGAAGACATCAGCCGGCAGGTGGAGGGAAAACCTACACGCCTTTGGTGGATTGCCTTTGGTGTTTCGCTTGTATTATTAATGTTTGGTGTCTATTGTCTGGCAACCGTGCTATGGGAAGGGATTGGCATGTGGGGATTGAACAAAACCGTGGGCTGGGCCTGGGATATCACCAACTTCGTGTGGTGGGTCGGTATCGGTCATGCAGGAACGTTGATCTCAGCAATTCTTTTATTATTCCGTCAAAAGTGGAGAATGTCAATCAACCGCGCAGCGGAAGCGATGACGATCTTTGCCGTTATCTGTGCGGCAACGTTCCCATTGGTTCACATGGGTCGTTTGTGGTTGGGATTGTATTGGGTACTTCCATTGCCAAACACATGGGGTTCGCTATGGGCTAACTTCAACTCGCCACTGTTGTGGGATGTGTTTGCGATCACAACATACTTTACGGTATCATTGGTATTTTGGTATATCGGTTTGATTCCTGATTTCGCGGTAATCAGGGACCGTGCGATCCGCATGGGAAATAAAACCCGTGCAACCATTTATAATGCATTAAGCTTTGGCTGGGACGGTGCTGCTAAAACCTGGATGCGTTACGAATCGGTTGCCTTAATCCTGGCCGGACTTTCAACACCACTTGTACTTTCGGTTCATACCATTGTATCCTTCGACTTTGCAACTTCTGTTGTACCCGGTTGGCACACAACTATTTTCCCGCCATACTTTGTGGCTGGTGCGATCTTTTCTGGTTTTGCGATGGTGCTAACACTTCTGATTGTTACCCGTAAGGTTTTCAAACTGGAAGATTACATCACGATTTATCACATCGAGTTAATGAACATCGTAATCATCATTACAGGTTCAATAGTAGGTATTGCTTACATCACTGAATTCTTCATCGCCTGGTATGGAATGGTGCCGGCAGAATTTTACGCGTTCTACAATCGTGCAACCGGTCCTTACTGGTGGGCATATTGGTCTATGATGACGTGTAACGTTATTTCGCCTCAATTATTCTGGTGGAAGAAATTGCGTACCAATATCGTAGCCACGTTTGTCTTATCAATCATTGTAAACATTGGTATGTGGTTCGAGCGTTTCGTAATCATTGTTACCTCAATTCACCGTGATTATCTACCGTCAAGCTGGTCTATGTTTTACCCAACTATGTATGATGTGGGTGAGTATATTTTGACGTTTGGATTTTTCTTCACCGCCTTCTTCTTATTCGCTAAGTTTTTCCCGGTGATTAACATGGCAGAGGTTAAGAGTATTATTAAATCATCTTCCGAAAAGAAGCATTAATATGAGCAACACGAGCGAAAATTATTTAGTAGGCATATTTGATGATGAGGATATCTTGCTTCATGGCGTAGAGGGTATTCGTGAGAAAGGTGTTAAGATTCATGAGGTATATTCTCCATTTCCTGTGCACGGATTGGATGAGGTGTTAGGGTATAAGCGCACCCGGTTACCAATCGCTGCATTCTTATTTGGATTGACCGGAACGTCTCTTGCGCTCACTATGCAAATCTGGATGTTGGGCTTTGATTGGCCGATGATTATTGGTGGAAAGAATTTTGTGTCGTTGCCGCCATTCATCCCGGTAACTTTTGAATTGACAGTGTTACTATCTGCCTTGGGCATGGTAGCCACATTCTTTATTGTAAGTGATATGAAGCCTTATAAAAAGCCCCGCACGTTTGACCTGCGCAGCACAGACGATAAGCACGTAATGGCTATCGATTTGGCTTCGAATAAATTAAGTAAGGATGATATCAGCCGCATCTTAAAAGATAACGGGGCATCGGAAGTAAATGAAAAGAATTTTTAACATGAGGTACATGCGTTTTATACAAATAGGTTTAGTGAGCGTGGCGGTTGCCACTTTGCTGGCCGGTTGCAAAGCCGGAGGGGATAATCCCGGCAGGGAGTATGCTCCTAATATGTATCACTCTGTGGCGTATGAACCACTCACACAAATCAAAGATAAGGAAGCAGGAAAGTGGGTTAATTCATTAGACAATGGAAGGGGAGAGTATTATAACTCCAATGATTATAATCCTTACGGGATGAACATGCGCTTGCCGGTGCCCAACACAGTTCGCAGGAATGCAAATGGTTGGTTGCCGTATCGCGGAGTTAATGATACTACAGGATTACGACTGGCAAATAAATTGGTTAACCCGTATGAAGCCACTCCGGCAATTTTAGCACAGGGAAAAATGTTGTATGACATCAATTGTAAACATTGCCATGGCGCAAAAGGCGCAGGTGATGGATTGGTAGCTGACAAATATCCGGGGGTTGCCAACTTAACAGGCGATGCAATCAAAGGGGTTTCGGAAGGACATATCTTTCACGTAATCACCTATGGAAAAGGATTGATGGGTTCACACGGCTCGCAAGTGAATGAAGAAGAGCGCTGGAAGATTGCCAGGTATGTGAAACAATTGCAAACGAATTAATACTTACTAGATATCAAACCACATGGTAGCGGACGAACAGTATATTTTTAAACCTGAAACAAAACGGAGTCTTTTCATTCTGTTGAGTGTAGGTATTCTTCTTTTTGTAATTGGTGTATTCATGGCTATGAATGCAGGTGATCATGGAGCTGCCGAAGGGCAACAGGCTTCCGCAGAAATTTCTAAAAATTTGGTTACAAGTACTGAGCCCGCTAGTGCGGTAGAAGAAGGAGGAGAGCATCATGCAGCTACGGCTATCTGGTTAAAGAAAATTTATACTTCCCTTTGGCAAAACAACGTGTTCTTTGCAGGCATGGGCCTTATCGGGTTGTTCTTTGTTGCCATTCATTATGCTGCACAAGCTGGCTGGTCAGCACCGATTACACGAATTCCATTAGCGATGGGGCAATGGATTCCGATTGCCGGTATTCTGATGTTTGGACTCTGGTTTTTAGTGAAAGGAGATGTATTTCATTGGACCCATCATAGTCTTTATGTGGAAGGAGATGGATATGATGAGGCTCTCGACAAGAAAAGCGGCTACTTCTTTTGGTTAGGCAGCAAAGGTGGATTCCCCACATTCTATATCCTACGAATGGTAATTTTCTTTGGGCTTTGGTATTGGTTTTACACCGTTATCAAAAAGAAAATGCTTGCTGAAGATATTGAAGGTGGCACTTCCAATTGGTTAGGGGCCAGAAAATGGTCAGCCCTTTTCCTGGTATTCTTTGGATACAGTTCATCGGTAGCTGCCTGGGATTGGGTAATGAGCATTGACCCGCATTGGTTCAGCACCATGTTTGGCTGGTACATATTTGCAAGTTGGTGGGTAGCAGGATTATCTATGATC
>CAZNRJ010000320.1:0-315 GCA_964574945.1 uncultured Ohtaekwangia sp.
TGAATTTAATGTAACATCATTGGTGAATGTAGTGGCTTGCCCACCATGATTGTAGGCAATTCGGATTCGGTAACTGCCGGTATTATTGAAGGTTGTAATGTCCTCAAAGGAATCTCCATTTGTGTTGCCCATGAAAATTTCACCCGATCCGTTGTTGGTTATTACTGTCACTCCTTTAAACGTATTTCCACCCGCACTAAAATCATCACCTCCCCCTGTTTTTTCTAATGTAGCAGCTCCATTAAAAGTAGTTCCGCCTGTAGTGAGCCTTGGCGATGCGTAATTTACACTACCGCCAAAAGAGGAGTTGTTTGA
>CAZNRJ010000320.1:325-4830 GCA_964574945.1 uncultured Ohtaekwangia sp.
TGAAAGCGTACCAGAATCGAAAGTGCCATTACTAATAGAGAAACCTGCTTCTTGAGTTACAGTTCCATTTGCATTTCCGAAGTAAACTCCCCGGCCATTAGTTGAGCTAACGGTAATATTCCCATTTACAGTTACATTCCCATCATTCGCAATCACGATCCCTGAAGCTGTATTTCCATTTGTACAATTGAGTATGAGATTCCCGTTAATGGTTGCCGATGAGCTGGCATTTCTTGCAAGAATAGTGTTTAAAGCTGTGGAGGTTGTTCCACCATGGTTAATCGTAAGGCTGCCATTAAAGAGATTCCCCGCAGAATTTATTCCGATTTGAATCCGGGAGGTGCCGGTATTGTTAAGTGTTACGTTAGAATTGAAGGTATCGGGATTTGTGTTAGCTAATATCAATTCATCGGAACCACTATTTGTAATAATGGTTATTCCCTGAAATATATTTCCCCCGGCACCGGTGTCACCGGTCGCACCTTTTTTCTCAAGCGTTGCCGTTCCGCTAAATGTTGCACCATTTAAAAACAAACGAGGTGCAGCGAAATCAACATCTCCTCCAAAGGCTGCATCCGGACCGATATCCAAACGGGCTGTTCCTGACAAGGTATTTAACACCTGGGGAGTAGTTCCAAGTTGTGTAAATCGTTCCAGGCTTAGGAGACCTGAACTATATCCCCCACCTATTGAAATAGTTTTAGTTGCTGCTAATGAAGAGCTGGCAATAATATTATCATTAAAGTTTATTCCGCCAGATCCGCCACTGTTGGTAACAACAATATTTCCATTGTAGGTAGAGGTTCCATTTACTCCCATGGATATAGTTGTACTGCTATTTGAATTCGTACTATTGATAGTTACTGTTCCTGCGTAAGTAGCAGTGGTGCCAATCCCCTGAAGAATGCGATGATTACTTTGAAGAGTACCGGCACAATTGATTGTAAGATCTCCGCCAAATGAAACACTCGAATTGATACTCTCAGCAATAAGAAATGACCAGGCATCTGTACCACCACTTTTGTTGGTATTCAACGTGACATGAGTGGCAAAGCTTGTGGTTTGGCCTGAATGATTGTGCGCAAAATATATGCGATAGCTGCCATTGTTATTAAAGGTTGTCACTCCGTTAAACTGGTCACTATTTCCATTGCCAAGTAAAATTTGGCCCCCGCTCAAATTTGTAATAGTTGTTGCCCCGTTAAAAATATTATTGCCGGAACTATTATCGTTATTGTTGTCCGTCTTGGTTACATTGACCATTCCATTAAATATTGATCCGTTAAAAAATATCCGTCCGGTAGAGCCATTTACATTAGCCCCAAAGGTAGTGCCACTGAAAGTTGTAGTAGCAGTAGTATTTAACGTTACAGTAGCAGCAGCGCCTCCATTGTTTATGGTGCCGGAAGTGAAGATGTTAATTCCGGTAGTGGTGAGATTGAACCCGTTGATGTCAATAATGCCCGAATATCCATTTACGGTTATTCCTGCTACATTAGCGGCTATGTCAAGAGTACAATTACCAAGACCATTTGCATTGAAGATTGCCAGGTCGCTGACGCCAGGAACTGAAGCCCCTCCGGCTCCTCCGGAGGTGGTTGACCAGTTGGCGGTGTTATTCCAGTTGGCGGGGACAGAAGAAACCCAGAAACGTTGTGCCAGTGCGTTTTGGCTTAACACAAGCGTTGCAATGAATAAGATGTAAGTAAGTAAGGTTTTTTTCATGAACTGGTTAACTAAACATCTCAAAAATAAGGTTTTATACACCCCAAATACTCATAGTAGCATGTACTTTTTTGTGAATACTTTAAACTTTAATTGAAAAGTTGAGAACTAATAAAATACCATTTCTCCTAAAAGTAGTTCGGTGGGTTTTTCCGAAGCTGGAGCGGGTTTCTACCCGATTAGCAGTAACCTATTTCGAGAAAATATTTTTTACCCCGCTAAAATATAAAACTTCATACAAAGAGAAGGAGTTAGAAGCTACCGCTCATTTCTTTGACATAGAATGGAAACGAAAGATTCAGGGGTATGAATGGGGCGATTCATCTAAGCCTTATGTATTGGTGATTCACGGGTGGGCAGGCAGGGCAACTCAGTTTAGAAAATTTATACCTGTGTTGCTTAATAATAATTTAAGGGTGGTTGGTTTTGATGGCCCATCTCATGGCAGGTCGGGAGGCAGGAAAACGAGCATATATGAGTTTGAAGAGGTGCTTAAAAAAATCGTTGAGATGAAGGGAGCGCCTGTGGCAGCCATTGCACATTCTTTTGGTGGCGGTGCTGCATTATATGCAATTATGCAAGGCTTACCGGTAAAGAAGCTTATAAACATAGCAAGCCCAACCATTGCCGATGAAATAGTAAAATCTTATTTGAATGCTATTGGCGGATCGTGGAAAACAGGTGTGGCTTTTAAGAAATTGATTCATAAGAAATACGGAAAACCGTTCGAAGAATTTACGGCTATGCATTTCATTAAGGAAATCAACGATCTCAGCCTATTGTTAGTGCATGATGCGGATGATAAAGATGTATCCATTATTCAGGCTGAAGAGCTAATAAAGGCATACCCAAAAGGGAGATTAATAACGACTCACGGCTTAGGACACAACCAGGTTTTGAAGGATGATAAAATAATTTCTGCTTGCCTGGACTTTATCAGGAATTGATCAAAATCCCTGTAACTTATATCGTGTCAGTACGTCTCAGTAAAAGAATTTGTCAAACTTTGGCCGCTTATCCTGTTAAAACCAACATTTAGTTAGATTTTTGAAACTTAATTCAGAATATCAAGTAAAAAGGGGGACGGATAAACTTTAATGCCCGTTTTCACATCGTTAAGAAAAAAAGACACTATGCCCAATATCATTAAGACAACCCACATTAAGAAAGTTTACAAAATGGGTAATAACATTGTTAATGCCCTCCAGGATGTGTCAATCTCAATCGAAAAAGGGGAATATGTTGCGTTTATGGGCCCGTCAGGTTCAGGAAAATCAACCCTGATGAATATAGTTGGTTGCTTAGATACGCCCACTGCCGGTGAATATTCACTTAACAATCAGTTGGTGAGCGACATGACGGAGAATGAATTGGCAATGGTGCGGAACAAAGAGATTGGTTTTGTGTTTCAAACTTTTAACCTGTTGCCCCGCGCTTCTGCCCTTGAAAATGTGGCCTTACCCTTAATTTATGCGGGTTACAGCAAAAGCGAACGAGACGAAATGGCAATGGCTGCGCTTGAAAGTGTTAGCCTTGGCGATCGCCATCATCATAAACCAAATGAATTATCGGGTGGCCAGCGCCAGCGTGTTGCCATAGCAAGGGCCTTGGTAAATAATCCTTCCATCATTTTGGCTGATGAACCAACGGGTAACTTAGATTCCAAGACTTCATACGATATCATGAACCTCTTTCAGGAGTTGCATGATAAGGGCAATACTATTATCATGGTAACTCATGAGGATGATATTGCACACTATGCCCATCGTATCATCCGGTTAAAAGATGGATTGATTGAGTGGGATCACAAAAACGACAATGTAACCCGGGGCGAACCTGTAGAAGCCCACTAAATTCGGATCGGGTGCATTTTCAAATTGTAGGCACACCCAAAAGCCCCATCGGGGCGTAATGTTTGTAACCCCGGACGGAGTCCGGGGGTTAGGAAACAAGAATACAACCGCCCGCGCCACCTCTAAATTTGTTCGAAGTGATAACCTGTTTTGGCGCGGAACAGCAGGGCTCCTATTGCAAGGTCAAAACCTCCAACTGCGACAATTTGAATTGCACCCATTCAGATCAGATATTGGTACTTCGGTATTTTGAATATAAATCTTCAATTTTAAGTCATGAAGATTTATACAAAGACCGGGGATGATGGCACCACTTCACTATTTGGTGGCAAGCGGGTTTCCAAAGCAGATTTGCGGATCGATACGTACGGTACGGTTGATGAATTAAACTCATGGGTAGGCGTGTTACGCGACCAATCCATTAATCACTCCCGAAAGGAAATTCTAATTGAAATTCAGGATCGGCTCTTTACCATTGGATCAACATTGGCAACTGAACCTGGAAATACAAAAATGAAGATTCCATTGCTTGCAGAGAGCGACATAGAATTTTTGGAAATGCAAATGGATAAGATGGAGCTGGTTTTGGCACCCATGCGTTCTTTTGTTTTGCCGGGCGGCAACCAGGCGATTTCATTTGGACATGTAACCCGAACTGTGTGCCGAAGGGCTGAACGTTTGGCAATAGCATTAAACCGGTCTGAACCCGTAAATGAATTGGTAATTAAGTACCTGAATCGCCTTTCTGATTATTTGTTCGTGCTGTGCAGAACAATGACCCATGAATTAAAAGCTGAAGAAACTCCCTGGAAACCAAAGATGTAATGCATTTCCTGGTTTTTGACCTAACAGATGTTAGTCTATTTTTCATTTTAACCCAGAATTGTCATTAGAAGAATCTCTAATGGCGGCCATTAGGAAAACTGG
>CAZNRJ010000321.1:0-2383 GCA_964574945.1 uncultured Ohtaekwangia sp.
AAAACTTCCGTTGGTATTCTGGCATGGCATCGGTCAGTTTTCAAAAACATGGGAAACCACACCTGACGGACGTGAAGGTTATCAGAATATTTTTCTCAGACGCGGCTTCGGTGTGTACCTGATCGACCAACCCCGAAGAGGAAGGGCCGGCCGTAGTATGGATTCAGTTACGATTGTTCCCACACCGGACGAGCAGATGTGGTTTGGAACATTTCGTATCGGCATCTGGCCCGATTACTTTCCAGGCGTACAGTTTGCGAAAGACCCTGAAACACTCAATCAATATTTTCGGCAGATGGTGCCGAACATAGGAGGATTTGACCCCGGAATTATCTCTGATGCGACATCAAAACTGTTTGACAAAATCGGCCAGGGAATTTTAGTCACGCACTCTCACTCAGGTGGATTCGGATGGCTTACCGCGATAAAGAACAGCAATGTAAAAGCAATCGTGTCGTATGAGCCGGGCAGTGGTTTTATATTTCCTGAAGGAGAAATTCCTCCTCCTGTGGCAAGTTCATCGGGGCCGGTTGCAGCGGTAGGCAGACCGATGGATGAGTTTATAAAGCTCACGAAGATTCCGATCATTATTTACTACGGAGACAATATACCAGCGAAGCCTGATCCAAATCCGGGTGCTGATGGCTGGCGCGCGCGGCTTGAAATGGCAAGGCTCTGGAGAGATGCAGTCAATCGTCACGGTGGCGATGTAACTGTGGTACACTTGCCGGAAGCAGGAATAAAAGGCAACACGCACTTTCCTTTTTCTGATTTGAACAACATTGAAGTCGCTGACCTGATGTGGAAGTGGTTAAAGGAAAAGAAATTAGATAAGTAACAACCAAATAAATTATAACGCAATGAAAGTATCAATGCTCGGAATCTGCTTACTGGTATTGACGATGGCAACATCCTTCGCTCAAACGCCAACGACTACAACCTTCACGAAAGAAGAACAGGAGATCGTCACGCTCTCAAAAGACAAATGGCAATGGATGGCAGACAAAAGTATAGATAAGCTCGCTCCACTGTTCCATGACGAATCAAAATTTGTACACATGAGTGGTACATGGAAGAAAGACGAGGAACTTGAAATCATTAAGACCGGAAGTATCTGGTATAAGAAGGCTGATGTTAAAGACGTAGCTATTGAACTGATTGATGATACCGCTATTGTTTGGAATCGCATCACGCTAACAGCAGAGGTTCGGGGCAGTGATGTTGTTACCGAATTTACCGTAACGGAAGTTTATAAAAAACAAAAGAAAGACTGGAAGTTATTAGCCCTGACTTTCAGCAGCGTTCGCGACACTCATGCTATTAAGCATTAAAATGAGACAGCGCTTAAATAATTCAACCCTATTCAAAGTAACAGCCTATTTCTTTGCGGTCGTTTCATTCCTGTTTTCGTCTTGTCAGGTTACACATGCGCAGACTATTCCTGAAACGAGGCCACTCACTGAAAAACAAAAAGCAATTACCTTGATTTCTGCGTTCACAACTAAAGGTGAATTAACAAAACTAAAGCAAGCTCTCAACACAGGACTTGATGCCGGGCTTACTATTAATGAGTGCAAAGAAGTGTTGGTTCATTTATACGCTTACTGCGGATTTCCAAGAAGCATACAAGGTCTTAATACATTAATAGCTACGCTCGAGGAAAGAAAAACGAAAGGCATCAAAGATAATATAGGTAGAGAAGCGACTCCCGTAAACGACACAAATAAATATGAGACGGGCTGGAAGAACCTGGCAAAACTTGGTGGACGTCCCACAGACGGCCCGATAGAAAAACCCACCAGTGGTTATGGCGCTTTTAGTCCGGAGATAGACCGATTTCTTAAAGAACATTTGTTTGCAGATCTTTTTTCAAGAGACGTTTTGACTTTTGCAGAGCGCGAACTGGTCACTGTGTCTGTGCTCATCGCTCTTGGTAGCGGAGTTGAGCCAATGCTTGGTTCACACATGGGGCTGGCGATGAGACAAGGTTTCACTAAGAATCAACTTGAAGAAGTATTGGCAGTGTTTGAAAAATCCGTAAGCAAAGCAGACGCTGACGCAGCCCGAAAGGTACTTTCAGAAATATCATCCCGAAACTGATCTATGGTTGAATACAGGTCAACTAAAAAAAAGAAAATGAAAAAACTATCAATCGGAATTACGTTGTTACTCATCGCATTGAGTTCTCATGCTCAACAGATTGCACCGGAGATTAAAACAAAATCTGGAATTGTGCGTGGCGTTACAGATAAAGATGTTTCATACTTTAAAGGTATTCCTTATGCTGCTCCACCAGTAAGGGAATTTCGCTGGCGCCCACCACAGCCCGTAACCCCCTGGAAGGACGTGCGTGATGCAACTAAAGATTGTGCTGATTGCCCAC
>CAZNRJ010000321.1:2393-4821 GCA_964574945.1 uncultured Ohtaekwangia sp.
GAGCCTGGCCGGGTTCGACAGCAATACAATCCGAAGATTGTCTTTTTCTAAATGTGTGGACACCAGCTACAGCCACCAATAAATCCAAATTGCCGGTAATGGTTTGGATTCATGGAGGCGGTTTCACAGGCGGTAGCGGCTCCGGCCCTGGTTCGGCTGGAGATGCATTTGCCAAACAAGGCGTTATACTGACTACTATCAATTATCGCCTTGGTCGCCTCGGTCATTTTGCTCATCCTGCATTGAGTAAAGAACATCCTGAAGAATTTAAAGGCAGCTACGCCTACATGGATCAGATTGCCGCGCTTAAATGGATAAAGGAAAACATTGCCGCCTTTGGGGGCGATCCGAATAACGTAACCATTTTTGGTTTCTCTGCAGGTGGTGTCTCTGTACATTCTCTCTTAACCATCCCGGCTGCGAAAGGACTTTTCCATAAAGCAATTGGAGAATCGAGTGGTGGTCGTGATGGTGTTCTTACCGGAAGGCCGATCAATAAAGAAAATGCAGATCCTCTTTATGCTGTTTCCGCGGAAACAATTGGGATAAACTTTGCACGCAAGCATAAGATTCAAACAACAGATACGTCCGCGTTGGCGAAGCTTCGCTCCCTGAGCGTGGAAGAAATTGTGGATGGCGGTCAGGAAAACGATAGCTCAGGAGTTAGAATTTACTCAGGTCCAATCCTCGATGGCAAACTGGTGGTAGAAACTGCAGAGAGTGCATACAAGGCGGGAAGGCAACCCACTATTCCGCTCATGATAGGAAATTGTAGTGCGGAAATTGGCAGACCGTTTGTTAGTAATGCCAATTCAAAGGAAGCGTTGTTTGCATCTTTTGGTGAATTTGAAGCTGATGCTAAAGTGGCCTTCGATCCTGAAGGGAACAAACAATTTGATGAGGTAATTACAAAGTTTAATACCGATTGGGTATGGGGTGAGCCAGCACGGATGACAGCAAGAGCTTTTGTAAAGAAAGATGCCCCTGCTTATATGTATCAATTCGGTTACGTACCGATCGCAGCAAGAGCGCGGGCACCGTATGGTGCCGGTCACGGATCTGAAGTTTCGTTTGTATTTAATACTCTTCATGCACGATGGGGAGCACCTGCTGAAGCAACTCCTGAAGAAAAAGAATTAGCAAGGATCATGAATACCTATTGGGCAAACTTTGCGAAAACAGGTAATCCGAATGGTAAGGGTCTTCCGGTTTGGCCTCTTTACAATACTGAAAAAGAAGAGATCATTGATATTGGGTTGAGTGGCAAACCAGTTGCCAAGCCCGATCCGCGAAAAGCAAGATTCAACGTGATTGAAAAAGCATTTAAGAAAAGGGAAGGTATACAATCACGGGGTATCTAAGTGTGAAGTTAAATAGGTTGGATCGCTAAATAAGATAATTACATGAACACTACAAAGTTTTTTATTATTTACCTGGAATTGAATTGACTCAATTGTTCAAACATGATGGTTGATTTACGCGTGAATGAAAACCGAAAACAAAATGCATTGCCAAGTGCATCACAACGAATTACAACTTCTTTTTTGGAGTTGCTCGAACAACAGTTTCCGGTACATGAACATCGCACTGTCAGTCTGCGATCAGCCTCCCAGTTTGCCAATCAGATGAACATCCATGTAAATCATTTGAACAGAGCCTTAAAAAAGACACTTAATAAAACAACAACTCAGGTTATTACTGAGCGTATTCTTAATGAAGCAAAAGCTCTGTTACAGAATAGTCAGTTGAGTGTTGCTGTCATTGGATATGCGCTGGGCTTTACTGAAGCTGCTCACTTCAACAACTTCTTTAGGAAGCACTTAAAAACAAGTCCGACAAAATTCCGCACAAGTTGATTTTACTTGGTGGAGATGTTTGAATTTCGTAACCAATTGTTGGATCGGTGTAGTTACTTTTAAATATAGAAAATACGTTCTTGAGATAAATTTTTAAACTATGGCAACTATCAACCTGAAAATAAACGGAAAACAGCAGACAGTAGACGTTGATCCCAAAACGCCAGTGCTTTGGGTGTTGCGTGAGCATTTAAAATTAGTGGGCACTAAGTATGGATGTGGCATCGCGCAATGTGGTGCCTGCACGATCCATCTTAATGGGAATGCCGTTCGCTCTTGTCAGTTGCCTGTTTCTACAATAGCCAATAAAGAAATAACTACCATCGAGGGACTTTCTGAGAATGGAGATCACCCTGTGCAAAAGGCATGGCTTGAACATGATGTCGCGCAGTGCGGTTATTGTCAGACCGGACAGATCATGTCTGCAGCGGCATTGTTAAAAACAAATCCAAATCCGACTGATGCACAAATTGAGGCAGGGATGTCTGGTAACATTTGCCGGTGTGGTACCTATTTGCGCATAAAAGACGCTATCAAATCTGCGTCTGCACAAAAGTAAAATTGATCACAAT
>CAZNRJ010000322.1:0-4820 GCA_964574945.1 uncultured Ohtaekwangia sp.
CTCCTTGCTTCGGCTACGCTCAGCACTCGTGCTAAATGTTCGCCAGCAGCTTGATGCGGCTGTTCGCCATTTGTAATGGCGAACGATAGATAAAAGGATTTTAAAATCCATCTCATCATTGATTCGGTTGCAAATACAGAATAGCTTGGAAACCGGATTTAACTATCTTGGAAAGGATTTACAAGTCACCATGAAAGAAAAACTCCTTGTAGCTCTGTTTCTCGCCCCTGTTATTTCCTTTTCGCAAGTGTGGTACCCATTACCACAAGCCGATTCGGTTACCATCACCTACCGCGACCTCACCGTTAAAACAAAAAACAAGCGCATTAATGGACGCATACAAATAAGAACCTTGCCGGATGCCACCTGGATACTGGCAAACAACTTCGACAGGCTGCCAAAATCTTTCAGCCGCTTTACACTTCAATCCAAAGACAAACGATACAAATTCAGGCGTAATCAAATGTTGCCTGCGGTGCAGCACGCACTTAATACTTCAGTAAGCAAGCTGTTGGAAGACACCCTTTTTTTTGCCGATGCCCAGCGTAAAAATAAACTCCTTCAATCGTACCCGAAAGACCGGGATCAGTTCTTTGCCGGAGCAAAGGGAGGCTTGTTCTTTACCCATAACTGGATACCGCTTTACACATTGCCCAATACACTCCCGCAACCGGTAACATTAAAAATCAGCAGGCGTTTTACCAACCAGGAAACATACCATACCGATCGGCTACCTGTAAGCCATGCCTGGCGATTACCCGTGCTGGACAACAATGACTGCGGAGATTTTGATCGCTTCAAAGAACTGCGCAAGATGAATGGCTACGGAATAGATAAAATCAAGTATTCCGCTTACCTCATTCCCGACCGCCAGGCGATACGGCAAAACTTTGAAATCTATTTTGAAAAAAACCGTGCGGATGCCCGTCCTGAAAGTGTACAACCTGTAATAGATTTTCTTGAGAAGAATAGTTATAGCATTTTAAGAGCCAACATAGAGGGCTACTCCTCATTGGAAGGTACCGAAGAAGCCAACGAACGCCTGCAACGCAAACGGGCAGGCATCCTGATAAAAACCTTACGGGCATATAATAACGAGCCCATATCGTCAGACACCGTAATCATAGCGCACGGCTATGAGATGTTTCGGCAGGCCATTCGCGAAACAAAGTATCAATGGCTTGATACCCTGAGCAACGAGGCGCTGCGCCTTGCCCTTAATTCTGATGCCGGCTTGCTCAATGCGGTAGAGCCTTACCTGAAGAACCAACGCAAGTCTTCGCTGGAATTGGTTTTAGCTAAAAGGCTGACCCGCGAAGAAATCTTTGATCGCTTTAAGCGTGATTTTATGTATTGGGAAGCCCGGCTTCTACCCCAAAACAATCAGCCTGTGGCAGCGCAGGCAGAGCCTCGTGTAATGGGCATGCTTGCCTACCTGTTCGATTTAATGTTGTCTGAACAAATAAGTGAGCTTGAGTTTAACCAGGTGGTGCACGAAGCAAAAAATAAAAACCTGTTGCAAATTCTTTTGGCTTACCACGAAATTATACGCGTAGAAAAACGAAGTATAACCGATTCCGTAGCGTGGAATAATCATGTTAAAAGCGGTGGGTTCGCCAATGTTATTTTAGGGGGCCACTCCGGTTTAATTGAACTGATTGCAAATGCACGCATGCAGGGTAATGATTTGAAAAAGTACAAGGCACAATTAGTAGACATTCAATATTATCTTTTTGATTATGTGCGCAATGGCTGGATCGGGTTAGGTAAATTGTGTGTAGTGGATTACCCCAATAGTTCAAACTTTGGCGGGTACAAGCTCAGGCAACTCGCATTTCTAAAAGAGATGGCCAAAACTACAGAGGTGCCATGCGAACATTTTACATGGGCGAAAGCCGAAAGACCTAAGCCCTATACCGACTCGTGGCTGGATGAATCTGTCCCCGGCAAAAATTTTAGCGGGGCAGTAATGTTAGTGAATGGACGATACCTGCCAAACTATGGCCCTGCTGTGTACAGCCCGTTTATGTTTTATATTAAAAGACTTTTTCTCACAAAGGATAAGGGGCTAAGTCAATATGTAGTTTCTTCTGATAATTTATATCAATTCGATTTATACACACTGGCCAGCTACAATGTGAGCGAGTGGAAGCCCGAACAGAATTTTTTTCAAGACCGTGAAGTGTTGCTGGAAGATATGAACAAGCTGATCATGATGCTGAAAAGAATAGATCATAGAATTTGCAGGCCACAGGTAAATGAGCTTTACCTGGATTACCACCTGAAGGCATTACATTACCTCACGGTTTATTACGAACCGGGCAACCCAAAACACACCGAAATAGTACAGCAATCGCTTGCGTTTATTTCCAACTATTACAGCACCCGCGCTGCCCGCGTACCCCCTCGCTTATCGCTTTACCTGCTGCACCAGCTCAATGCATTTTATGCCTTGCCCGGCCAGCACGAGGCCACCCGGTATGCGTGGACTTTGCTCAAAAGTATTAAGATCAAGCGCAACTTATCACCGGCTGAAGAAGTGTTGCTTGAAAAATACAACAGGTATTATAGCGTGGCTGTTGGAAAGAAATAAATAAAGACCTTGAGGCTCGGTCATTATCCTTAGTATAAAAGCCGTTGTGATTTCCCTTTCCTCGGAAGTCTCCGCCTCGAGACTCCGCGATTAATATAAATTGGGGTTTTTACAGTATCTTCAGTAATCCAATAAGGATATATAGGCAATAAGTTGCTTATATTTAGTTGTTAGCGCCAATGCCCTTCAAACACTGCGGACAATGACGACCAAGCCGACAAAAACTCGTTTCCACAGACAAGAAAAATTAACGAGTGACACTTACTAACTCAAATTTTCCACGGGGACAAATGAACGTTTCTTTATCAACGTGAGACAGAAAACAAAAAATGAAACTTGGGACACGACTGACGAATAAGGATTCGTACAATATCCGCCCACCGCACTGCAACCGTGGAGAGATTCTCGCCTACGCTTTTGGCACATGCCATAGCCGCACAAACCCACGCGACACCAAAGCTAAGGCAAGAGCCAAATCTCAATTCGCAATTGATTTATAAGAAGAACGAAATAATATTAAATTTGACCTACAAAAAGAGCAAATGAAATTTGAAATGAAAATTAAATGCGTAGGTGGCTCGTATTCCTCTTTCATCGAAGCATGTGTATTCCAACCTTTTAATGATTTTACGAACAAGGGACCCAATATATGGCAGGGCTTCGTTAACAATTGCAAAATAGTTATAACACAAAAAGACTACAAAAGCGAAATAAGCGAGGACAGCATAAGCTTTGAACCAAAAATTGGTTGTGGTATTATGACACAAAGGAGTGAAATTGCTACTGCCTTTAATGATTACATAGCTGATATCTACAGGTAGATTTAATAGAAATAGTCATGAAAACACAAATTAAAATCAAATCACTCATTATAATATGTTCAACTATACTAATAGCTTTAGCCTGTAAAAATTCAGACCCTATACCGTTAGCTGAAGTGACCACTACTTCAATTTCGGATATTTCCTTTACCACAGCCAAAAGTGGTGGGACTGTTGTAAATGATGGAGGAGCATCCGTTACTGCGCGTGGAGTATGTTGGAGTACAAATGCATCACCAACCATAAATGACAATAAAACTTCTGATGGCGCAGGTGCAGGTTCCTTTACCAGTTCAATTACGAGTCTTACGCCAAATACATCATACTTTGCTCGTGCTTATGCAACAAACGAAAATGGTACTGCTTATGGGATTTCTTTTTCATTTACAACTACCGCGGCAACAAAGCCTGAATTAACCACCTCAAGTATAGGGATTGTTTCAGGTTCATCTGTTATTAGCGGTGGAAATATCACTTCCGATGGCGGTGTTACTATTACCTCAAGAGGTGTTTGCTGGAGTACCAGCCCCAATCCAACTGTTTCCGATTCCAAAACAACTGACGGAGCTGGAACTGGAAATTTTACTAGCAACGTTGCTGGATTAACCCTTGGCACAAAGTACTACATAAGGGCTTATGCTATCAACAGTATCGCTACAGCCTACGGAAATGAAATCAACTTTACAACTCCAACACTACCAAACGTATCAACAGCATCAGTGCTTTCAGTAACTCTTGTGACTGCCAAATGCGGTGGAACTATAATCTCTGATGGTGGAGTAGGCATATTGGATAAAGGAATTGTATGGAATACAAGTCCAAATCCTACTATAATAAACAACAAAATAGCTGCATCAACAGGTATCATTGAATATGTAATTAATTTAAATAGTCTAAGTCCGGGAATAAAATATTATGTAAGAGCATATGCTAATAACATAGTCGGAACTAGTTACGGAAATGAAATAAGTTTTACCACGTCAAATTATTCCACAGGACCTACAGATGCGGATGGGAATACGTACACATCTATCAACATAGGTAATCAGATTTGGATGGTTGAGAATCTTAAGACTACTAAATATACCAATGGGGATATTATTTTGAATGTGCCAAATTCTAGTTTATATGATCCTCATGATGGTGCCTGGGCCTATTATAATAATGACATTCAGAATAACTCTTCATACGGCAAACTATATAATTAGTACACTGTTTCAGATTCACGCAAACTTTGTCCGACTGGCTGGCATATACCCAGCAACTCTGAATGGACTGCGGTAATTGATTATTTAGGTGGACCATCCAATGCATTGAATTTATTGAAAGGATCAGGAGTCGCGCATTGGCCAAGTCCTAATTCAAGCGCAACTAATAGTAGTGGATTCACTGGGCTACCATCTGGG
>CAZNRJ010000323.1:0-1334 GCA_964574945.1 uncultured Ohtaekwangia sp.
ATATTTTCTACATGAAATATAAAGACGAAGTGATAACTACATGTTGCTTCTTGATCTGTCTCTAAACTTATTGTAGAAACTTCAATCGAAAAGTCTGCTTTAATAAGATCTTCATCAAGATTAAACCCAGTGTTAAAATCTACTTTGAAATCAAATGATTTGATATTCGACATACGAAAATCAAAAGGGCTATCAATCTGACCTTTTACGAGTCGGAATTCTCTAATAACTATTTTTTCAGGTTGGATAGCTTTTTTATCCATTAGGCTGCTTTTGGAGATTCAGTCATTTCAAAATTTTTCTTCACTACATCCTGAAAAGGAACTTTCGTGGACACGGGTTCAGGCTTTGAGACCGTTGCCTTAACCTGGCCTCCGCGTTGAACGTGAAAGGAATCCTTTTTAGGCACATAAATAATTTCCGAACCTAGTTCTGCCTCGAGTTTGGCTAGGCTCCGCAATGTGAAATTGTGATCACCGCTCAGCCACTTGCTGATTTCAGATTGACTTTTTCCCATCTGATCAGCAAGTTCTTTTTGAGTCAGTCCTTTTTCCCTAAGTATTTGATACACCCTAACGACAATATCACCGTACTTCTTCACGAAGATTTTTGTCTCTTCGGGGGTATCACTCATAATGCGTTGTGCTATCTTACTTCTCATATAAGTTGGTTATAAATAAATTTCAGTTGATCCGTTATGATATGTTATCATTCTTCCGTTAACAATTATTTCTCCAGTATTTATAGCACCAATAATTCGTTTGGCAAATTCATTGGCTTCATAAAACTTCATAGAAATATCTTTGCTGTCTTGAGCAGTTTGTGCATTTTTAATGCCACCATTGAAAAGTATCACTGTTTCTTCGTTCAAAGCCAAGCAATAAAGCCTTAATGGAAAACCAAGATAATCAAGTTCAAGCTCACTGATTTTGATGTGTCCTTTGGGTGGCAGGGCAGTAATCCTGTTTTCAAAACGATTGAAGAATGCGTCTTGTGCGCCATGATTATTGCCAATTACTTCTCTAATAAGCTCCAGCAATTGCTGGAGTGCGTCTTTAATTTCCGGCAATTTCTCCATTCGGAGAAGGAATTTATCCATCTCCGAAAATTCCGAATCTTCCCACCTTGGTGAGTAAAACGTAACCTTATCGGTCTCGTCATCCCATGTCTGAAGTTCAAATATACTCACCAAACGTGAAGTTACAACAAATAATTCACTTAAAAGTGAATTTAGTTAATTATCTGAGTAATTAAGGCACTTCATGGGGTAATAATTCCTCAAATTTTAATTGATTGATATTTTAAATTCTTTGTCGTTTCATGTTCTCGCTAGA
>CAZNRJ010000323.1:1344-4820 GCA_964574945.1 uncultured Ohtaekwangia sp.
TACCTTCCCATCATTTCTCAATTTAAACAGACTACTATGCCTGCCTCCACTTAAATTTTGTACGCATCATTACCAGATAAGATTGAAGAAGTTTTCAATCTTTCCTTACATATAGTCCTCGCTTATTGATCACATTAGCAATCTTTTCAAAAGTGAAATTCAATTTGTGCTGTTCAGAAACATGCGGTAATATCCTCATGCAGCTTAAGAAAATTTTTCATTTCAAATATTTTCCCTTATGCTTTCATAAACCAATTGAAACTTAAAAATAATGAATTAAACAGGTAATCTATATTTCCAAAAACTTCAAAATAAAATCACCTTCATTTTCGTCTTACGAAAAGCATTTCTATCACTAAATCAATTACTTTTCCAATATGTCTAAAAAAACCAAAGTCACCCTGCGCGAAGTTTTTAAAACCATTATCTGGCCACGCAGAAAATTAATCTTCATCGGCTTGGTTCTGATTGTGATCAGCCGGGTGGCCTCACTGGTTATACCGTGGGCAACCAAGTATATCATTGATGACGTAATGGGAAACAAGGATCTCTACATGCTCAAAGTAATACTGGGGGCAATTTTGATTTCCATTATTGTGCAGGCCGTAACTTCTTATATGCTTACCAAAATCCTGAGCGTGGAAGCACAACACCTGATTTCTATTTTAAGAGTTCGGGTGCAGAAACAAATCCTTCGCTTACCCACCCGCTTTTTTGACAATACAAAATCGGGCGCGTTGGTATCGCGTATCATGACAGATGTAGAAGGTGTGCGCAACCTGGTAGGAACGGGCTTGCTTCAATTAGTAGGTGGAACGTTGAGCGCGGTGATTTGTCTTTTCATGTTGATCAAGATCAGCCCCATGATGACGTTGCTGGTGCTTGTGCCGATGGCCATTTTTGGTTTCATTTCCTTTAAGGCATTTAGTTTCATTCGCCCGGTGTTTCGCGAGCGTGGAGAATTAAATGCAGAAGTTACCGGTCGCTTAACAGAAACACTCAATGGAGTGCGCGTTATAAAAGGTTTTAATGCCGAAGAGCAAGAGATCAAAACGTTTGAGAAAGGCGTTGAAAAACTTTACCTGAATGTAAAGAAGAGTTTAACCTCCACCAGCTTGCTCACCAGCTCGGCAACCTTCCTGATAGGTCTTGCTACCGTTGGCATTATGGGGCTTGGTGGTTATTACGTGATCCAGGACACAATGACAATGGGCGACCTCATTTCATTCGTGTTATTCCTCGGCTTTGTTACGTTTCCCATTGTTCAAATGAGTAACATTGGTTCTCAACTAACAGAAGCTTTCGCTGGATTGGACCGCACCGAAGAAATTATGAACATGGCCATTGAAGATGATGGCACACATCGCACCATAAAAATAGATGACATTAAAGGCGAGATTGTTTTCAAAGATGTTTCATTCGCTTACGAAGAAGGCAAAACCGTATTGAAAAATATAAACTTTGTTTCGGAGGTGGGATCCGTTACTGCATTGGTAGGTACATCCGGATCGGGCAAAACAACTATTGCAGGCCTGGCCGCTACCTTTTTAAATCCAGACAGTGGAACAATAACCGTAGATGGAGTTGATCTTACGAAAGTATCGCTTAATAGTTACCGCAGTCAGTTGGGTGTTGTGCTGCAGGATGATTTTCTTTTTGAAGGTACTATTCGCGAAAATATTTTGTTCCCGAGACCTCATGCATCGCAAGAAGAATTAACACAAGCAGTAAAGGCCGCATTTGTAAATGAGTTTACCGATCGCTTTGAAAAAGGATTGGATACGGTGATTGGTGAACGTGGAGTAAAATTATCGGGTGGCCAGCGACAGCGCATTGCCATTGCCCGCGCTATATTAGCGAACCCCCGGATTTTAATTCTTGATGAAGCAACATCTAATCTCGATACAGAAAGTGAAAGCTACATCCAGGAAAGCTTAAAGAGCTTAATGCAGGGCAGAACCACGTTTGTAATTGCTCACCGATTGAGTACGATCCGCCAGGCAAACCAGATTTTGGTTATTGAAAATGGCGAGATAGAAGAGCGCGGAAAGCACGAAGAACTGATCGAAAGGAAAGGTCGCTATTATCAGTTGTACACCTACCAGGCAAGGATTTAATATAGCGTAGGCGTCTGACACCTTCAAGGTGTCTTGACGCCTTGAAGGTCTTGACGCCTTAGTGATTTCAAGACTTTATGTCACTTAAATAAGCGGTATTTATCAAGATCAAGACATACTGTCTTTATTTTTAGGTTAAAAATCCATCGGCACACTTTTCCCTGAGGTGTAGTGGAATTAAAAACAAACATGTTTAACCTTAAAAAAATAACAGTATGAGCATCATCAGGTATAACCCAAATGACTTTGTGTCAACTCCATTTAGTTCTTTGATTGACCGTTTTTTTAACGAGTCAGTAACCCGCTCAGGCGGAAGCCAATTTGTTCCGAAAGTTGATATTGTTGAAACCCCTGAAGCTTATGAAGTTCATGTAGCTGCTCCCGGTCTTAACAAAGACGACTTTAAGATTGAACTCAATGATAACTATCTTACCATAAGTGGTGAGCGTAAGTTCACTAACGAAAAGAAAGAGAAAAACTATCATTCTATTGAAACCAATTATGGTTCTTTCAGCCGTTCATTCACGCTGCCCGAAAATACAGATGCATCTAAAATCAATGCGAAGTATAACAACGGCATCCTGGAATTAACCATTCCAAAAGATGAAAAGAAGGTATTGAAGCAAAGCATTAAGGTAGATTAATTAAGTGCGCTGACTACGCGAACCAAGCAAATCGACAGTTGGCAAAATTCAATTGACAAGACTAAAACAACGTTGTCAATTGTAATTTTGTCAACTGTTTTTTCATTTACAGGATAAGCCGTAACTTACCTCAAAGAGATGGTTATGAAGCGTTCGCTATTAATTCTTTTGGTTGTTTGCGCTGCTTTTATTGGCGCTGTTATCGGTTCAATCTTCACGCTTCGGTTTTATGATGGCGGTGTGAATTACAATTCGATAGAAGAAAGACAAAATTTAAGGCTCACCAAATACTCGTCCGATTCCTCAAATAGCAGTGCGGCAATAAATTTTGAAGCCGCAGCGCGTTTGGTAACTCCGGCTGTTGTTCATATCAGCACTGTTTATGGAGGAGGCAAATTTAGTCTCAATGCATTGGATAGTTATTTGAATCCGCAGGCGCGTTCATCGGGTTCAGGGGTTATTCTTTCAGATGATGGTTACATTGTTACCAACCATCATGTAATTGAAGATGCAAACTCCATCGAAGTAATGCTTAATAACAATCAACGCTTCTTTGCCAAGTTGGTGGGTCAGGATCCCAGCACTGATTTAGCATTATTAAAAATCAAAGCAAAAAATCTTCCCTTTGTTAAATATGGAGACAGCGATGGGATTACTACCGGAGAGTGGGTGCTCGCCATCGGGAATCCATTTAATCTCAACTCAACAGTAACCG
>CAZNRJ010000324.1:0-2170 GCA_964574945.1 uncultured Ohtaekwangia sp.
TGCCGGAAACCAATCTGAAATTTTTTCCGGATTTTGTGGTGCTGAATCAGGCAGTGTTCCGGTTACAGCCATTTCACCTGCTTTGTTTGTGCGAAGAATTGAAACCCAGAAAAAGCCACAGGCCGATATTGAGTCAACATTATTAGAAAGTCCCACCGTAAAAGATTAATGTAACAGGTATGCATAAGATCATTCTTATAATATTTTTTAGCAGTCTGCAGGTTTTGGTTTTTGCGCAGCAGAATACAATTGAGAAAGCCATGCAAGACGAGCTGGACCGAAGCATGAAAGACCTTCGCTTAGATACGCTTGAGAAACCATTCTATATAAGTTGCACCATTCAGGATGTTAAAATGTACTCGATTACGGCTGTGCTGGGTGGCATTATCAATTCATCTGAAAACGCAAGTCGCGGAAAAGGAAACCGGGTGTTGATTGGTGGCTATGAATTCAATGATGAAAGTTTTGATAACAATTTGTTTTCCACACCTGAAGCGAATGATATAGATGTTCCGTTGGATGATGATTACTTAGGCATCCGCAGGGCCTTGTGGGTTTCTATTGACAATGTTTATAAGAGCGCTTCGCGGCAGTTTGCGAAGAACCAGGAAATGTTGAAAGACCAAAAGAAACCACTCGGGGAACTTCCGCACCGCAGGTTTGCAAAAGTTGCACCGTTTCAAATCACAACTGATTACAATCCTGTTACATTTGATTCAAAGAAATGGGAACAAACCTTACGGCAGTTAACAGACCGGTTTAAAACAACGGATTATCCCGCGTCAACCCTTCAATTAAATTTTGTACAGGGATTTGAATATTTCGTAAGCAGTGAAGGCACTCATATTAAATCACCCATCCACCAGGCCGTTTTGCAATTGTCAATTTTTGGAAAAGATTCCGAGGGCGGAATTGTGTATGATCAATCGATGTGGAGCGGGTTTAGTCCTGATGATTTTCCGACAGTGGCAACACTTGAATCTGAAATCAATGCAAAGATTGCTTATTTGGATCACCTTCAGAAAATGAAAAAGTTTGATGATGAGTACAGCGGTCCGGTTTTATTTGAAGGTGCCCCGGTTGCTGATATTTTTTCAGGAATTTTGTTTATGAGCCGTGACGGATTGTTGTTTGATAATAACATCCAGGGCCTTACGGGAATGCGTGCCGATACCCGTAATTCGATGGAATCAAAAATTGGTAAGAACGTTGCTTCACCTTCGCTTACTGTAAAAGCAGTATCAAAGACCCAACAATACAAGGGGACAAAGTTATTAGGCGCTTTTCAGGCCGACTCGGAAGGAACTCCGCCTCCTGATGAGTTAGTGCTAATCGATAAAGGAATTTTAAAAGATATGTTGAATGATCGCACGCTTACTTCATCCACACAAAAAGCGAACGGTCATCGCGATGGCCCCGGGGTGATTCAGGTTTCAATCAGCGAGTCAATTCCGGCAAAAGACATGAAGGCTAAATTAATCGCTCAGGCAAAGGATGCCGGCCTCGAATTTGGATTGATAGTCCGAAATGAATCCATCGGCCGCATAGGAATGTTTAATGTGTATAAAGTGAATGTTGCCAATGGCACCGAGGAGCTTTTACGCAACGCCCGGTTTTCTTCACTCTCCATGAAAAACCTTCGTAAGGTGATGGGCAGTTCGGAGGAAGTAATTTATAATATACCTTCTCTGGGAAATGATTCTAAATTCACTTCTTACATTGTACCCAGGAGTTTACTCATTACAGATGTTGACATCGTGAGCGCTCAATTGCCCTCCTTTAATGAGGAAGAGTTTGTAAAAGATCCGCTTCGGAAGGATTAAACTCTTAAAAGTCCATGTTTTAAATTCAAGGTGAAATATTTCCATGTTAACTTGCGTGCCGAAGTTGATTCTACTATGAGCAGGCGGTTAATTTTTTTTATTTCACTTTTATTGAGCGTAAGCACGAGTACGTGTTTAACAGCTCAGCTTAACCCCATGCGCACAGCTGCAAAGCGGCTGCAGGATGGAAAGTGGGAGAGTTCACATAGGTTGCTCCAAAAAGTGTTGCGCAAAGATTCAACAAATGTAGAGGGTAATTTTGTTACAGCCCGTTGGTTTTTGGCACAACGAAATCCCGAGTTTCAATTGGACTCAGCCGATCGGTATGCACGCAAGGCTACCGCGTT
>CAZNRJ010000324.1:2180-3065 GCA_964574945.1 uncultured Ohtaekwangia sp.
CGCGTTTTATTATTTGCTCGAAGGCCGGGAGCGGGAAAAACTTCAGAAAGTTCCGATTGATAGTCTTGTCTTGCAATCGCTCCGCGAGGAAATTGACAGCCTTGCTTTTAAGCATGCCAAGCTTATCAATACCGAGGAAAGTTATAACCGGTTTATCAGTTCCTTCCCCGAAGCGCCTCAACATGGCAGGGCCATAGAGCTTCGCGATGAAGTAAGTTTTCTGGAAGCCTTAAAAATAAATACCTATTCAAGCTTCAATGATTATTTGAAACGATATCCGGCCTCGCACCGGGCACCAGACGCAAAGGAACGATATGAAAAATTATTGTTTGATGAGAAGACAAAAGATAAAAAGCTTGCCAGTTATAAATTGTTTTTAAAGAGCTATCCGTCAAGTCCGTATTCTGCAAAAGCTGAACGTGAAATTTTTGAGTTGACTACTGCCAATGGTGAGCCTGAGGCTTTCTTTCAATACCTGAGGGAATATCCGAGAGGATATTATTCAAAATTGGCGCGCGATCTTGTCTACCATTTGTATAAAGAGACGGATGACAAAATCCCTTCTATCATAGAGACGGATTCGCTGCGTGATGTTATTAAAGTGAGTTCAAAATTCTGGATCCCTTTTTATAAAAATGAATTGTATGGATTTATGGACCAGGATGGAAAGGAAACGCTGGCGCCTGTCTTTGAAGAAATAGAGGAAGAATATAAATGCGGTCCTGTAAAGGAAGATATTTTAATTTTTAAATTGGGTGTATTTAGCCGTACAGGAAAGAAGTTAGCTGAACCGGGTACTGAGATTACGAGTATCGGTTGGGGTTTTTTAATAGCTGAAACAAAAGCGTGCAGTTGGTTGATGCATAAATCGGGCACGGTGCTTAT
>CAZNRJ010000324.1:3075-4768 GCA_964574945.1 uncultured Ohtaekwangia sp.
TGCAGATTGTTATGATGACTTTGAGATTGTAGGTAATAATTTTATTGCGGCTAAAAAAAATAAGCAGTGGAAATTATTTACACTGGCGGGAAGGTTGCTCAACATTGATGGCCTCACGGAGGTGAAAGAAATTGAAGGAGTAATTGTGCTTACACGCTTTGGAAAGAAAATCCTGACCACTGCGCAACAACTATCCGGGTTTGCCAATGGACTTGAATTTAATGATGAGCTTGTGTTTGATGATGCGCAAGCTCTCAGCAAGGGCTTGTTGTTGGTGCGCAATGGTTCATTGGAAGGAATTATTAATAATCAACTCAGGTTTGCTGTTCCGTTGGACCGGCACACGCTTACCAAAACCTCGTTTGGTTTAATCGAAAAGCAACCTACCGGAACGAAAGTTCATGGGCTGGCGGAAGAGTTGGAAAACGAAACCTGGCATCGTGTATATTATCATCGCGATTGGATGGTGCTGACCCGCGAAGGAAGATTACAATTGTTCAATATCCCAGCCAAGAAAATGGTGTTGCTGAAAGCAGATACAATTTGGTTCGACCGAAGTTTGGCGTTTGTTCAAACCAATCAAGCTACGAAGGTATATCTTACAGCAAGCCGCTCTATTGATTTACAACCCGATTCAAAAATAAGGTTTATTAACGCGCGCGATTCAGTTCAATTCTTTTTTACGGAGAATAAGAGTAAGCGCACCGTGTTTAGTGTGGTTAGTGGCAACCCATTATTTAATACCGAGTATGAATTAAGTGAAACAATAGGAACCGATTTTTTTATTGTGTCGAAGGGAAGCAAGAAAGGCGTGCTGGGCCGCAATGGAAAAGAAGTGGTGCCTGTTGAAATGGATGCGATTATTCAAAACCAAACCGGTCAGCTTTCACTGTTAAAGAATAAAAAGTTTGGATTGTATGATCTTGAAAGCCGCAGATTGATAAAACCGGTCTATGAACGCAACGTTACCATGCTAAATACCCATCATTTAATTGTTTATAAAGACGGATTTTTTGGCCTGATCGGATGGGATTCAAAACCTATTACCGACTTTGAGTTTTCAGAAGTTGTTCCGTGGAGTGAACATGAAATTTGGGTAAAGAAAAATTTTCAATGGCTACTGATTAATTATGAAACGAAAGAAATAATCTTAGATCGCATTCGTGGTTTTACCTGGCTTAGGAATAGCCCCGAAGAAAAGCTTGTGCGCGTTCACCGCGAAAATTATTATGGTGCTATCAGCAATCGAAGAGGATTGGTGATTCCGCCTACGTTTCATGACCTGATTAACCTGGGAACGGAAGAAGTACCGTTTTATTTTACTGAAAAAAGTGTTGAAGAAGCGGGAATCTATGTTGTAATTTACTATGACCATACCGGAAAGTTGGTACGCAGGCAAGCCTATGAGGAAGAGGAGTATGATCGTATATATTGTAATGCACATTAATTATACACAAATCCGACCTTTCATGTAACTTTAAACGAAGAGGCTATACTTGTTTTACTTAAAATGCTGATTATTGTAACATGAAAAATCTCAAAATGCTCATCACACTGATGGTTATCAGTGCCCCATTATTTTCACAAAACCAACCTAAGTTGGTGGTAGGTATTGTTGTCGATCAGATGCGGCAGGAATATTTATATCGCTATGAAAGCAAGTATGGTGAGAATGGCTTTAAGCGGATGATGA
>CAZNRJ010000325.1:0-4733 GCA_964574945.1 uncultured Ohtaekwangia sp.
TTCACTATGCGAAACGCTTCGTGTAGCATGGCGGCTACGCGCAGGCAGGCAAAGACTGCCAGCCTCAAAAAAATGAGTCGCGACAACTTGAAATGTACCCTTAAGTAGACCAAGTATTCATTCAGATTGGGTTTTTTATTTACCTTCACTTTATGAAAGTATCCGGTTTTATAATTCCCCTTGCTTTGCTGGCTTCAGCATGTTCCACCGAAAAGAAAGATAGTATGCAGGATCACCAGGAAGATCACCATCCAACTTTACAGGATGCAACAGATACCTTAACCAACAAGAATGGGTTGGTTGCTGTGATTACGCCCTTTGGAGGGAAAGTAATTTCGCTTTGGGTACCTGATAAAACCGGTAAGTCAGGCGATGTGGTGCTTGGGTACGATCTGGCCGATGAATACATAAAAGGCAACCCCTACTTTGGGGCGCTTATTGGCCGTTACGGAAACCGCATTGCAAAAGGAAAATTTTCAATTGACGGAAAGGAATATCAATTAGCCACCAACAATGGGGCCAATGCGTTGCATGGCGGCCCCGATGGATTCCATAACCTGCTTTGGCAAAAGAAAACCTCAGCTCCAAACCAACTTGTTTTAACCTATTTGAGTACAGATGGAGAAGAAGGCTATCCGGGTAATTTAAATGCACAGGTAACCTATACACTAACGGATGATAATGAGTTGATGATTGATTACGAAGCAGTGGCCGATGCACCTACCATCGTTAACCTTACCCATCATTCTTTTTTTAATCTCGCGGGTGAAGGCAACGGAGATATTTTGAATCACGTGTTAATGATTAACGGAGATAAATTTACACCCGTTGATTCGGGGTTGATCCCGACAGGTGAACGCAAGCCGGTAAAAGGCACTCCATTCGATTTTACAAGGCCAACCCCAATAGGCAAACGTATTGACGATGCAGATGAACAACTTAAAAAGGGAAAAGGATACGATCATAACTGGGTGCTCAATAAAAAGACGAATGAACTTTCGCTGGCCGCTACCGTTGCTGAGCCAACTTCGGGCAGGGTTATGGAAGTATGGACTACCGAACCGGGCTTGCAATTTTATTCCGGTAATTTTTTAGATGGAACAAATATTGGAAAGGGTGGAAAAAAATATGACTTCCGAACAGGTTTTTGTTTAGAAGCGCAACACTTTCCGGACTCGCCCAACCATCCTGATTTTCCAACCACTGTGCTGCGACCTGGCGAGAAGTATTCCCAGAAAACTATTTACAGGTTTAAAACAGAATAGCGAATAACCATTCGATAGTTATGCATCCAGGTGTACAATTCATTTGTAATGAATGATTGTACTACGCATCCTGAATTTCAAATGACGTGTCACTCATTTTTTTTCATAAAAACTTGCCGCTTTATGATTTAGATCATAAACACAAATAAGATTTCCTGATAATCTTTGATGGCTTGCTATATGAAAAAAAACAGCATTCCATCTTGCATTACCGATTCCAATTCTTTCTGGAATCCGCTTCTTGAAGCATTCACTGCACAAATCATTCAGGAAGATGACAAACGTCATTCATTGCCGAAGTCTTCCCGTGTTGTTTTGTCTAAGCAAGCCACACGATGTATGATTGATCCGCAGATACTCAGGAATTATGGTGCCAATGAAACATGCTTCCAAAAAGATGAAGTGATTTTCAGTGAAGGGGAGGAGGCGCAAAACTATTTCCAGATTCAAAGCGGATCGGTTAAGATGATCACCAATAGCCAGGAGGGACGAGAATTTATTCAGGGAATATTTAATGAGAACGATAGCTTTGGCGAGCCACCGCTCTTCTGCTCTTTTCCTTATCCGAGCTTCGCAGTAGCATTAGAACCTTCTGTTATCTATAAACTAAGCAAGGATAAATTTTTTATACTGTTGCGCGAAAATTTTGAGATTCATCTCCACATGGATAACGTGCTGTGCCAGCGGCTGCGGTATAAGTCAATGGTCCTGTCTGAGATTTCGTTTCACAATCCGGAACACCGGATAATGAGTTTGCTCACATATTTAAAAAGCGAATCGAATGAAGAAGATAAAGCTCCGATTTCGATGGTGCGTGGCAAACACGAATATGTAGTGCCCTATACCCGGCAGCAATTAGCCGATATGAGCGGGCTGCGGGTTGAAACAGTAATCCGCACAATCAAGAAGATGGAGAGCAAAGGAAAATTGAAGTTAATAGGAAGAAAAATTACACTATAAACCATAAACGATACCACTATGAGATATTTTTTAGGAGTAGCCCTTGCCGCGATGCTTTTCTCGTGTGCACCCGACAAACCAACTCAAACGGAGGAAAAGCCTGACATTAATAAAAGTGCCGTGGAGGCGATCACAGACCCGACTAAAGGTATTGGCGCCATTAAAAATGTAACGCTTGAAAACCCGTTGGATCAGGAGCGGATTAAGCGCGGTGTTGCTATTTATGAAATGAAGTGCCAGGCGTGTCATAAACTTACTGACCAACGGATTGTTGGGCCGGGTTGGAAGGATGTAACAAAGAAGCGTAAACCGGAGTGGATCATGAACATGATCACAAATGTGGATATCATGCTTGAAAAAGATGAGGAGGCACAAAAGTTACTTGAGCTTTGCTTAATGCGCATGCCAAATCAAAACATGTCGATAGGTGATGCACGTGATATCCTGGAATTCATGCGCCAGAATGACGGTGAAAAATAAGAGACCTAAAATCAATTTTATGAAACCCTACCTGTTAATTTTTCTTATTGGACTGCTTGCCGTTGGCTGTGGGCAGCCAACAACTACTAACGAAAGCGCAGTAATTGCTGAGCCTTCAGGCGGTGGTCAGTCTACGGTGCAGGATGCAACTTCCGAACCGGATGTTGTTCGTGTGGCTGCCGGGTCGCCCGACCACACAACGCTGGTGGCAGCCTTAAAGGCAGCAAAGTATGTGGATGCACTTTCCAATGCCGGGCCTTTTACTGTTTTTGCCCCAACCAATGCGGCATTCGATAAACTTCCTGCAGGCACAGTTGAAGGATTGTTAAAGCCTGAAAGTGCAGAGGCTTTAAAAAACATCCTGGAGTATCATGTTTATGTGGGAGTAATAAAAGAAGAGTACGTGAGGGATGGAATGACACTCAACCAGGTTAACCTGGATAATGTTACACTTAACAAAAAGGATGGAAAAATTACTGTAAATGGCGCCAACGTACTGGGCGTTGCAAAAGCTTCCAATGGTGTTGTTTACATCATTGATTCCGTGTTGCTGCCTCCCGATAAAAAATAATTAAATCATCTAACTAAATTATTATGAAGACTAAAATAATGTATCAAATACTCTCCGCACTGGTCGTGTTATCCGGTATTGCAGTGTGGCAGGGATGTAAACCAAAAGCCCCCACCAGTGTTTCTATGGGAGACGCGGCCATTAAGGCATTTGTACCACCCGGTAAGCATGATGAATTTTATAATATCGTGTCAGGGGGTTTTAACGGGCAGATGGCTGTTTATGGAATTCCTTCAGGCAGGTTGTTCAAAATCCTACCTGTTTTCTCTGTATTTCCGGAAAGCGGCTATGGCTATAGTGAAGAAACCAAGCCTATGCTTAATACTTCGCATGGTTTTGTGCCGTGGGACGACTTGCATCACATCGCGCTCTCCACTACGAAAGGGGAACACGATGGACGTTGGGCTTTTGGAAATGCGAACAACACTCCGCGGGTTGCCCGCGTAAGCATGAAAACATTTCGTACAGAAGAAATCTTAGAGATTCCAAACAGCGGGGGCAATCACTCATCGCCCTTCATTACGGAGAACACCGAGTATTTGGTTGCGGGAACCCGCTTTAGTATCCCGATGGGAAATAAAGATGTACCGATCAGTTCTTACAAGGAAAATTTTAAAGGATCGATCAGTTTTGTAAAAATTGATCCGGCCAATGGTCGTATGAATATTGCTTTTCAGTTGCGCACCCCGGGCTTTAACTATGACCTGAGCCGTGCAGGCAAAGGGCCGTCACACGGATGGTTTTTCTTTTCATGCTACAATACCGAACAAGCCTATACTTTATTGGAAGTAAATGCTTCACAAAAAGATAAGGATTTTATTATGGCAGTGAATTGGAAAAAAGCGGAAGAGTATATCGCCCAGGGAAAGGGACGTGTTGAAAAAGCAAAGTATGCGCACAATGTATATGATGAGAGCACTCATTCCGCCACATCCACCATGCAGCAGGAGGTTACCGTTCTTGATGTAACGGAGTTTCCTGACATTGTGTATTTCATTCCTTGTCCGAAGTCACCCCATGGATGCGATGTAGATCCATCCGGTGAATACATTGTAGGGAGCGGTAAGCTTGCCGCTATGATGCCCGTATTCTCATTCTCAAAAATTCAAAAAGCGATAGCCAATAAAGACTACGAAGGCGACTTCAGCGGAATTCCGGTTATCAAATACGAATCTGCCTTGCATGGAGAAGTGAAGAAACCCGGCCTGGGACCCTTGCACACAGAATTTGATGAAAAGGGTAATGCCTATACCTCTATGTTTGTTTCCTCTGAAATTGTAAAATGGAATGTTAAAACATTAGAAGTTCTGGACCGTGTTCCTACCTATTATTCAATCGGTCATTTAAGTGTACCAGGCGGGCCAACTGCAAAGCCTCATGGTAAGTATGTAATCGCGTATAACAAAATTACGAAAGACCGCTTTTTGCCTACTGGCCCCGAGCTAACACAATCCGCC
>CAZNRJ010000326.1:0-4726 GCA_964574945.1 uncultured Ohtaekwangia sp.
TTACATTACACTTTTCACGAACACCTAATGCTTCAGGAAGCAATTCTTGAAGCTTCGTTGTTGATGCTTTCATCACACAACATCTTGAACCCGGCTAACGGAGCTCCTATCACTGTGCCTTCTCAGGACATGGTATTGGGTCTTTATTATCTGACGAAAGGAAGAAAGGGTGAACTGGGCGAAGGCAAGAAGTTTTATTCTGCCGAAGAAGTAGTGATTGCTTATAATGAAGGCAAGCTTTCTAAGCATGCCATTATTAAAGTGCGTACAACAGTACGCGATAAAAAGAACGAACAACTTGAAAAGAAAATGATTGAGACGGTAACCGGTCGTGTTATTTTCAATCAGGTGGTGCCGGCAGAGGTGGGTTATGTAGATGAACTCTTAACAAAGAAAAAACTACAAACCATTATTGCTGATGTATATAAACTGGCAGGACAAGCTAAGACCGCCAAGTTCCTTGACGAGATTAAGGAGTTAGGATTCCAGATGGCCTACAAAGGTGGGTTGTCAATGGGATTGGGCGATGTGAAAGTGCCTGCTGAAAAGAAAAAATTAGTTGAGGATGCTCAGAAGGAAGTTGATTCAGTTTGGAACAACTACATGATGGGTTTAATTACCGACAACGAACGCTACAACCAGGTAATTGATATCTGGACTCGTACCAATACCATGCTCACCAACACGCTGATGAAGCAGTTGGAAGAAGATCAGCAAGGATTCAACTCGATCTACATGATGATGCACTCAGGTGCCCGTGGTTCCCGTGAGCAGATTCGTCAGTTAGGTGGTATGCGCGGGTTGATGGCGAAACCTCAGAAGAACCTTGCGGGTTCAGTGGGTTCGATCATCGAAAACCCAATCCTTTCTAACTTTAAAGAAGGATTGGATGTGTTAGAGTACTTTATATCTACACATGGTGCTCGTAAAGGTCTTGCCGATACAGCATTGAAGACTGCCGATGCGGGTTACTTAACACGCAGGCTGGTTGATGTGGCCCAGGATCTTGTTGTAACAGAAGAAGATTGCGGAACACTTCGTGGATTGAAAGTTACTGCACTAAAAGATAACGAAGACATTGTTGAACCTTTGTCTGAGCGTATCCTTGGTCGTGTGACAGTTCATGATATTTACGATCCGTTGACGGAAGAATTAATCTGTCCTGCCAACGAAGAGATTACGGATGAGGTTGCAAAACGAATTGAGGAGACCAGCATTGAAGAAGTTGAAATTCGTTCAGTACTTACCTGCGAAACTAAAGTAGGAGGCTGTGCAAAATGCTACGGAAGAAACCTGGCAACCGGTAAGATGGTTCAGGCAGGTGAAGCTGTAGGTGTTATTGCTGCTCAGTCTATTGGTGAGCCGGGAACCCAGTTGACACTTCGTACTTTCCACGTGGGTGGTACTGCATCAAACATTGCTGTTGATGCAAACATAAAAGCTAAATTCAGTGGTACTGTAGAATTTGAAGGGGTGAGAACAGTAGACACTACAGATCGTGATGATGTTAAGGTGAAAGTTGTAATGGGCCGCACAGGTGAGATCAGGATTCTTGATGCTGAGAAGCGTGTGTTGATTACCAACAACGTTCCTTATGGTGCTTTCTTAAAAGTGAAGGATGGCCAGAAAGTTGAAAAAGGAGAGGAGCTTTGTTTCTGGGATCCTTACAATGCGGTAATCTTATCGGAGTATGATGGAGATATCGAATTTGAATCGATCATTGAAGGTGTTACGTATAAGGAAGAGTCAGACGAACAGACTGGTCACCGTGAGAAGGTAATTACTGATACCCGCGATAAGACTAAGAACCCTTCTATTATTGTAAAAGGTAAGAACGAAACGAAAGGATATAATATTCCGGTAGGCGCCCACTTAGCGGTTGATGAAGATGAGAAGATTAAGGCCGGACAGGTATTGGCTAAGATTCCGCGCACGATGGGTAAGTCTCGCGATATTACAGGAGGTTTGCCACGCGTAACAGAATTGTTTGAAGCACGTAATCCATCTAACCCGGCAGTGGTAAGTGAGATTGATGGAGTTGTTACCTACGGAGGTATCAAGCGTGGTAATCGCGAAATCTTTATCGAATCTAAAGATGGTGTGCAGAAGCGTTACTTAGTGCCATTGTCTAAGCACATTCTTGTGCAAGACAATGACTTTGTAAAAGCGGGTCAGCCTTTGTCGGATGGTGCAATTACACCTTCTGATATTCTTTCGATAAAAGGACCAACTGCGGTGCAAGAATATCTTGTAAATGAAATTCAGGAAGTATACCGCCTGCAGGGTGTGAAGATTAACGATAAGCATATTGAATGTATCGTAAGCCAGATGATGCAGAAGGTTGAAATCATTGACTCTGGTGATACTACCTTCTTGCCTGGCGAATATGTTGATAAGTTTGAATTCCGTGAGGAGAATGATCGCGTTCTTGATAAGAAAATTGTTATGGAGCCTGGAGATTCCCAGCGATTCAAAGTGGGTCAAATCATTAGCCCGCGCGAGTTGAGAGATGAAAACTCTTCATTGAAGAGAAAGGATCAAAAGGTAGTTGAGGTTCGCGATGCGCTTTCAGCGGTATCAAGGCCAACACTTCAGGGTATTACGCAAGCATCTTTGAAAACGGAAAGCTGGTTGTCTGCGGCATCGTTCCAGGAAACTACTAAAGTGTTGAGCGAGGCTGCTATTCGCGGTAAGGCTGATCAATTAGTGGGATTAAAGGAAAATGTGATTGTAGGACATTTGATCCCTGCAGGTACAGGCCAGAGAAGGCTTAACGACATGATTGTAAATTCAGAAGAAGAATACCAGCGATTGGTTGATGCTCCTGAACGCAAATCAAAAGAGAGGGAATTAGCAGATTAATCAATTTGAAAATGAATTAATTTGAAAATGTGCGAATGGTCTACCGTTCGCACATTTTCGTTTTCTAAAGGAACTTCATTTTCAAACCTGCCTGCGGTAGGCAGGTCTTCAAATTATTTCATTTTCAAATTAGAATTCCATGGCAGAAACAAAGAACAACCCACCTCAAAACCAGATTAATATCGAGCTTTCGGAAGAGATTGCTGAGGGTATCTATTCTAACCTGGCAATGATTGCACACTCTAATAGCGAGTTTGTGGTCGATTTTATTAGGCTGATGCCTGGAGTGCCAAAGGCCAGGGTTAAGGCTCGGGTTATCATCACCCCCGAGCACGCCAAAAGACTGCTTTCAGCCTTAAAAGATAATATCAGCAAGTATGAGGCTACTTTTGGCCCCATTAAACAAACCAACGAAGCTCCCCAATTTCCAATGAATTTTGGAGGCACAATTGGAGAGGCTTAGCCTTATATTTTGGGGAATTTAGAGACTTAGGATGCAAAATTTCTTTAGACAAGGTTTTGCATCCTGTTTTACTTTAAATACCTTTGCAGTCCTTATTTTTGAAGGGTTAATAAATAAAATATAAATGCCTACCATTCAGCAACTTGTAAGAAAAGGACGGAAGAAATTGACGTTTAAGTCAAAATCTCCAGCCCTTGATTCTTGTCCACAGCGTAGAGGTGTTTGTACCCGTGTGTATACAACCACTCCAAAAAAGCCTAATTCAGCCATGCGTAAAGTGGCTCGTGTTCGCCTTACAAACCAAAAAGAGGTGAATGCATATATCCCGGGAGAAGGCCACAACCTTCAGGAGCACTCTATTGTGCTGATTCGTGGTGGTAGGGTAAAGGACCTTCCAGGAGTTCGTTATCACATCGTTCGCGGTGCGTTGGATACTTCAGGTGTTAGCGGTCGCCTTCAAAGCCGTTCTAAGTATGGTGCTAAGAGACCTAAAGCCGGTGCTGCAGCCCCTGCTGCAAAAGGTGCTCCTGCAAAAGGAAAAAAATAAGTTGAGCTATGAGAAAGTCGAAACCCAAGAAAAGATATTTACTTCCTGATCCAAAATTTGGAGATACGCTTGTAACCAAGTTTGTGAATTACATGATGGAAGAAGGCAAGAAGAGTGTTGCTTACGACATTTTTTACGATGCCATTGAGCAAGTTGAAAAAAAGGCAGGTGGCGAGCCCGGCCTTGAAGTGTGGAAACGCGCTATGAATAATGTTATGCCGGCTGTGGAAGTAAAAAGTCGCAGGGTGGGGGGTGCTACTTTCCAGGTTCCGGTTGAAATCCGCCCTGAGCGTAAAGTCAACCTTACCATCAAATGGCTAATTGATTATTCACGTGCCCGTGGAGAAAAAACCATGATGGATAAATTAGCAGCTGAGATCATTGCTGCTTCAAAAGGAGAAGGTGCCGCTATCAAAAAGAAAGATGACACACACCGGATGGCAGAGGCGAACAAAGCATTTTCTCATTTCAGATTTTAAAATTTAAAGTTGGCAGTTGGTAGTAAGCAGTTTGCAGACAAACCAAACCGATTACTGATTACCACTAACCGAATACTAATTACAAATGGCAAGAGATTTAAGATACACCAGAAATATTGGTATTGCTGCTCACATCGATGCAGGTAAAACTACTACCACAGAGCGCATCCTTTATTACGCTGGCGTAAACCACAAGATTGGTGAAGTACACGAAGGTGCTGCTACCATGGACTGGATGGCGCAAGAGCAGGAGCGTGGTATCACGATCACTTCAGCAGCTACTACGGTTCATTGGAACTACCGCAAAAACGAATATCACGTTAACATTATTGATACACCCGGGCACGTGGATTTTACCGTTGAGGTAAATCGTTC
>CAZNRJ010000327.1:0-3845 GCA_964574945.1 uncultured Ohtaekwangia sp.
TTGACCAACGAAGTGTGTGCACTTGCATTAAAAGTTTGAGGCTGTCCCTCCAATCCCATCCATTGGGTGCGATATCCCACCATGGCATTGAAATTATTATTCAAGCCTGCATACGCTGGGTTTATAACCAAAGGGTTAAGCATGTATTGACTGTACAACGGGTCTTGCTGGGCAATTGCAGAAATGGATGCAAGACTGAAAAGGAGTAGGTATAGTTTTTTCATACACCAAATCTCACTAAAATCTTATCAGGAGGGTATCACATATTGATGTGAGAAGCGAGTGCTTTTTGAATTCCTACGAGTATCAACGCAGAATGGAAAACGTCCATCCGTGGCCACACAGTAAGGACCTCATCGGTTTAATCGGATCAAAAATGATTTGCAGGGAAGAATGATGTTATCCAATCGGGCAAAAACAAAACTATAAACTGTTTGTGTGCGATAATGTTTCTTTCATACCTAAAAAAGGTAGTATTGATTTCAAATCAAACAGTATCACATAATGATGTGAAGCAATTCTATATGCCTGACTTGTTCAGCCAAACCATTACAACCCAACTCCACAATGCTGATTGGTATAGCTACTTTTCCTTCTGCGTCTCCCTTGCCAATGCCGCCAGCGAATTTTCCATTGTTACTTTCACATAATTCCCATTTCCTTTTTCCGCCAACGATTGTAGTGGCTGCAGTGGCGCGGCCAGTTGACTGAAATCAAAAACACTAAGCATTATTTTGGAAGCATTTTTAGCAGCCAGCTTATAAAGTGGTTCGGAGGTCTTAAACTCTCCATCAGTAGCCAGAATTATTTTGTTGTTGCCGCCTTCTATAAAATTCTCCTTTGCTGTTTTATAGGCCAGTGCCAATCCATCGGCAATGTTGGTATTCCCTTCTGAGCGAAGCGTTTGAATAGACTGCATGATTTTAATAGTGTCGCTGGCCGATACGGGAGGCAGGTGAAGCGCGGCTTTGCCTGAGTAAATGACAATGCTCACTTCGTCTTCCGTGCGCATGAACCAAACAAGTTGTTGAAAACTTTTCTTCAGCAAGGGTAACCGTTCCGGTTTATTCATGGATGCGGAAACATCCAGCAACAAAACGAGATTGTTAAATGCGTACCCTTCAAACGAAATGAATTCGCCCGGTGCCTGTACGATGGCTTCCGGTTCTTCGGATAGTTTTTCCTTTTTTATTTCAGGTTTTCGTATTTCATGGTAATATTTAGGAGGCTGGCGAATGTACGAGAGAATGTACATGGGCCGCATAGGGTCGTTGGTAGCATATTCATTGCCGCCCAATCCCAACTCGGCAAATTTGTTATATTCGTTTACAATATTATTATGTATGTAAAGAAAGTCCCTGTAGATTATGTCTTCGTCTTTAATTGTTGATGGAAAGCGCTCTACCTCTTCTTTCAAGGTGTTTAAGTGATTGGGAATGGATTCGTACGGATTGTAAGGGCATAGCCCATTATTTTTGCCAATGCGCACAATCCCTTTCATGTATTTTAATTGGTTGATAATTAGGTCGCGCTGGTCTTCATGGATGGCGGCAACAGATATGGGCGATTGATTTTTTTCGTACACGCGCTGGTCTACCTGCTTCAATATTTTTCGGCTATCGTCTGTTGCTTTTAGCAAAACGGATGAAGCTACCGTCCACGAGTTTGTTTTTTGAAGCGGGTAAGAGGCGTACACTTTGCGCGTTTCCATAAACAATTTTTCTTTGCGCACATCCAGTTCGGTGTATAGTGTTTCAATTGTTTTCAGTGTGGTGTCGATGTAGTCGATGGTTTTTCCGCGAAAAGTACCACTGCTCATATACTGGCTCAATTCTATTAAATGATCCTGCAGCGAGAGCATGATTTGTTGCATGTCATTCACCCTGTTGATGAGGCTCGTGCGGTAGGGCGCAGGCAGGTGCTTGCTCTCTTTCAGTATTAGCCCATACGTGCTGATGGATATTCTAAACCGATCAAATTTCAGGATGGGATTTTTGTAAGGCATGTCGCCTTCCCTCAACCTGGTCCACGTGCTTCCTTCGCTGTTCAGTTCTTTGAAAAGGTTTTGCATCGAGCTAACACAATGATTTATGTAATCAACTATGCCATTGAGTTGTGTAAAACCCGCAGCGGGTAATGCAGCAGGTTGCTTACTGATAAGCAAGCTATCCAGCACGGGTGGCGAATAGTTCAGGTGCGTAAATGGCCACGGCTTGGGTTGCGTATCAAAATCATATTGTTGAAAGGCTATGGGATAATAAGCGAGATTAGCCTGGGCACTAAATTCAGCATAAAAGTGCAGCAGGTCATGGTTAAAATTATCTAAAAAGCTATTGTAGAATTGATTGGCATACAGCCCATCAAACGTAGCCGCATTGGTGAAATCATCGAGTGCATGTTGCTTGTTTTTCTGTAGCTGTTGCAGGCTTCCTATACAAATATTGAAATACTTTTCACCGGATAATTTAAGAGTGCTTAGATTTTTCAACACATCATCTGTTTCCAAAAATGATTTCAGGATTTCTTCTTGCGCAAAGCCCACAAAGGTTTCCTCATTAAAATTTAGCGACAGCTTGCGTATCAGCTCTTCTTCATGCAAAATGGCTTTCATCAATACCTGATAGGCCTTGATAGAATTGTTGGAGGCGGGCATTGCCCTGATTTCATTAGCAATTTTGTTGGCCAGTTGGTCGCGGGTGTTGCCCATAGCAATTTGCAATTGCTGCATTTCCCTCACCAGACGAAACCCTTTCTCTAAATCGGTTTTATAATCTTGCAGGCGGATGTAGGCAATGATCTCCCCGTTTTTGGCGTAGCACTGGTTGTAGAGTTCCCATAGCGCAATGGCTGTTGTTTTATACATGGAGTTTGGGCCGCCACTGATTTTGTTGTAGGCACTTTCGTCTGGTTGGAGGATGGAATTGTAGGAACTATAATTTCGGAACGCAAAACTGGAGTGCTTTTTGAATTCCTTTAGATCGGCATACAGCACTTGAAGGTGCGGAGCGGAATTGTTGGTGTTGACTATGAGTTTGTTGCAGAAGTAGAGATAATCAAACTTGCTGACCTGCGCCTGCGCGGAAAGGGTTATCATGAAAAAGAGAGGAAGGATTTTCTTCATGCAGTTTTTGAATTTTGATTTAGCTCAGGTGATTTCACTTTTCATCATTGCACCATTCTGATGTCGACTCCATTTTGATGCCGGGTTGGTTGCAACTGGTGAAGAAGAGGGGAGTGACGATAAGTAAATGGTTACCTGTTTGCATGTGCAAGATGCATTTTTAATTTACCAACTACTGCTACTGCCACCCCTGTCCGAACTTCCACCCCCACCCCCGCTAAAACTACTATCTGAGCTATCATTTCTTGTTGATCTTTCTCTTTGCATCCTTCTTTCGTAGGCATCATCTGTTTCGTTATCGTATCGGATTCCATCTTTATCGTTGATAAATATTGTTCCAAGAAGAAGCTGGGCGAGCGACCCCAGAAGTGAGGGTATTACTATGTAATATGACTCTATTGTTTTGAAGAACGTAAGGGCAAGTGTAAGAACAACAGGACTTATTAAAAACAGGATACTGAGTAAGCGATACATTCGTTTCCGCTTAGGTTGATTGTCCCATGGTTTTAGCGAAGATAGATTGAGGCCAAAAAACAGAAGACCAACCAAAAAGATAATCCCTATTTTAATCCGCATTTGCTCGAAGGGAGTGGGAGGTATGTACTCATTTCGGCTGTAATAGATGAGTTGGTCAACACCTGCTTGAATACCCTCGTAAAAATTATTTTTCTTAAAGTGCGGCTGCATATCCTCATCCTGGATTTTCAACGTTAAGTCAGAGGGC
>CAZNRJ010000327.1:3855-4709 GCA_964574945.1 uncultured Ohtaekwangia sp.
GGCAATGCTGCTTCAAGTCCGTAGCCTACCTGAATTCTATATTCCCGGTCCCTGATAAAAATGGCTATCAAAATTCCGTTGTCTTTATCTTTTTGCCCAATACCCCAGGTGTTAAAAATTTTTTTCGAGTAGTCTTCCAAATCACTGATATAGCGATTATCCAAATAGATAAGCAATTGATTGCTGGTACTGTCTTCAAAGGCGCGAAGTTTCGAGTTTAATATTTCTTCTTGTCGTTGAGTTAAAACATCGGCAACATCCGTTACATAGTTGGTAGGCTTTTTTGGAAAATTTTGTCCGTATATAAATAATGGAAATAAAAGAAGTAGGAATACTAATTTTTTCATAGGTAATTTTTAAGGTTATGCATTGTTTTTTTTGTTAAAGAGCGGCATGCAGCTCGTGCTTGGTATCAATTTTATGTTCAATCCATTTTTCATAAATCCTCTTTTCGATTTGCTCTTTCATGTAAGTAGGTTGTTCAGAATAAAACAGTCTTACTTTAACATACGGTGTTATTTCTTTCACGGCATCGAGTGCCGTAAAGTAGAAAGGATCACCACCGGGAAAACCTGTTTCTACCCAACTCAACCCAATGTATTCCTGCTCTTCAAATTCTGCAGGCATATAAAACGTTTCTTGCCTGGAAGAACAGCTCAATAAGAATGTGACAGCGATGGACAATAGAAATATTTTCATGCCTAAAAGGTAGTATCGATTTCAGTTAAACAGTATCACATGATGATGTGATGGCGGTTCTATTATTACATAGAAGTGTGATTGCAGCGCTACCAGCCACCACCAGAATAAAAACACTGATACTAAAAAAGTAAGTATGCTTCATGCAATTATTT
>CAZNRJ010000328.1:0-928 GCA_964574945.1 uncultured Ohtaekwangia sp.
ATCCGTTGCGCGCAGTAGTAAGAGGCACAGGGGCAACGGATCGTCCGCTACGTGAATAGGCAATTTTGTTTTTAGCGATAAGCGTTTGTCAAGACCACGAAGCATAGCGCCACCCCCTGTTAAATAAATACCGCGCTCATAAATATCTGCCGAAAGTTCCGGTGGCGAAAGTTCCAATGCTTTAAGTACAGCTTCTTCCAATTTTGAGATTGACTTATCAAGCGCAAAGGCAACTTCTGAATAGGAAATCTTAATTGTTTTAGGAATACCCGTCATTAAATCGCGACCGCGGATTTCGTAATCATCCGGACCGTCATCTAATTCTGTAAGCGCTGAGCCAACTTCTATTTTCACGCGCTCGGCCGAACGCTCACCAATCAACAGGTTGTGCTGCCTGCGCATGTAATCCAAAATATCCCTGTTAAAGGTATCACCGGCAATTCGAATGGATTGATCACATACAATTCCTGATAAGGCAATCACTGCTATGTCAGTAGTCCCTCCGCCAATATCTACAATCATGTTGCCCACAGGCTGTTCAATATCAATGCCGATACCGATGGCTGCCGCAATGGGTTCATGAATCATATATACTTCTTTCGCATTGGCATGCTCGGCAGAATCCCGCACGGCACGCTTTTCCACTTCCGTGATGGCAGAGGGGATACAAATTACCATCCGCAAAGAAGGCGGGAACAACCTTCGCCCCGTGTCAATCATTTTGATCATCCCGCGAATCATCATTTCGGCAGCGTGGAAGTCGGCTATTACCCCTTCTTTCAGCGGCCTGATGGTTTTGATGTTGTCGTGGGTTTTCTCATGCATTTGCATGGCTTCGCGGCCAATGGCCAGCACCTTGCCCGATGCGCGATCTAAGGCAATAATAGAGGGTTCATCTACTACTACTTTGTCTTTATGAATAATCAGT
>CAZNRJ010000328.1:938-4639 GCA_964574945.1 uncultured Ohtaekwangia sp.
TCAGTGTGTTGGCAGTTCCCAGATCGATGGCGATGTCGCTGGTAAAAAAATCAAAAAGTCCCATGCGTTCCCTTAAGGTAAAAAGTTATAAGGCACGAAATTACAGAAATAATCCCGTGAATTTTAAGTGTAATCAATCGAAAAAACTTACAGGGTATTAATGCTTAAAGTGACGCACGCCTGTGAATACCATGGCCATCTCATTTTTGTCGCAGTAATCGATCGAGTCCTGGTCTTTGATAGAACCTCCTGGCTGGATCACCGCTGCAATGCCTTGTTCATGAGCAATCTCAACACAATCCGGAAACGGAAAGAAAGCATCGGAGGCCATTACTGATCCTTTGAGGTCAAATCCAAAAGCCCCGGCCTTTTCAATGGCCTGCTTTAAGGCATCCACGCGGCTGGTTTGCCCCACACCGCTCGCCAGCAGTTGACCATTTACCGCCAGGATGATTGTGTTTGACTTAGTGTGTTTACAGATTTTGCTGGCAAAGAGCAAGGCTTCGACTTCTTCAGCAGTTGGAGTTTTTTTAGTTACTACGGTAAGATCAGATTTAGAATCTGTTTTAAGGTCCAGGTCTTGTTCAATCACACCGTTGAGTAAACTCTTAAACTGTTTCTTCCCGCCAAGGGGCTGTTGCTGCTTTAAAATAATCCGGTTCTTTTTAGACTTAAGCAAGTCTAATGCAACTGAATCATAGTCGGGAGCTATCAGTATTTCAAAGAAGAGTTTATTAATTTCTTCCGCTGCCGCGAGATCAATTTTTTGGTTGGTTGCCAACACGCCTCCAAAAGCTGAGATGGTATCTGCTTGAAAAGCTTTTAAATATGCTTCCTTAACAGTTAAGCCAATTGCCACACCGCACGCATTGGTGTGTTTGATTATGACAAAAGCAGTCTCACCCTCAAATTCCTTCACCAGGTTTATGGCCGCATCAACATCCACCAGGTTATTATAAGAAAGCTCTTTTCCGTTGAGCTGATCAAATAATTTTTCTAAGTCACCATAAAACACACCTTGCTGATGGGGGTTTTCTCCATAGCGCAACACTTTGCCCTGCTGAAAACTTGATTTGAAACTTGGTAGCTGCTGCTCGCCATTGAAGTAGTTAAAGATAGCCGTGTCGTAATGAGAGGTAACATCAAAAGCCCGGGCTGCAAATTTCTTCCGATCCGCAAGATCAGAAACACCCTTTTTCTCCTGAAGTAAATTCAACAATTGCTGGTATTGCGTACGCGCAGAAACAATCAGCACATCTTTAAAATTTTTGGCCGCGGCACGAATCAATGAAATTCCGCCAATGTCAATCTTCTCAACAATATCTTCTTCGCTGCCACCTTTGGCAACCGTTTCTTCGAACGGATATAAATCAACAATTACCAAATCAATAGGCGCTATTTTGAATTCCGTAGTTTGCTTTAGATCATTGGCATCCTCTCTTCTAAATAGAATTCCGCCAAAAATTGCAGGATGAAGCGTTTTTACACGGCCACCAAAAATTTCCGGATAGCCCGTTAACGTTTCCACGGGAGTAACCGGGTAGCCCAACTTTTCAATAAACGCTTGTGTGCCTCCGGTTGAAACGAACTCAACGCCTTGTTTGCCCAATAAATGAATGATGGGTTCGAGGTTATCTTTATAAAAAACTGAGATGAGCGCGCGTGTGATTTTTTTGGAGGACATAGCTATAATTTGAGTTGCAAAAATGGATAATTTTTCACGCAAAGACGCCAAGAACGCAAAGTTTTAAGCAATAATCTCTATGAAATTTCACAGGCAATAAGTCGATAACTCAAATACTACCTTATCATGCAGAGAGATTGGATTTAGCTTCATATAAACATTATACCTTTGCGTGCGATACATCTATGAAACTCTTTCTTCAACTTGATCTCACCTCCTGGCAAGAATCAGAATATAAAAAGCCATTGCTGAATTATGCTTCATCGCTATCTGATGATCTGATCGGTGCGGAACTCGACAATCAATCGGAAGCGTCCATTGTAGATATTATCCTTAAACTGTGCGATCAGGTAACTTCGATTTTTGTTTTCATCCGCGCCAAGCCAACCGAGCAATTTGGATCGACTTTGAAGCTGCTAAACACATTACTTCGAACCAATCAGAAAATTTATTCGGTGGTGCTTTCAGGAAACCACGAACAGGCAGAACTCCTGTTCAAACACTTGAATGATAAATTCAAAAAGGAAGAAGATCAAGAAAAGATAAAACCCTGGATAAAGGAGTTTGCATTAGCTTAAGCCGTGCAGGGAGTCACGTTCTTCGTATTCCTCGGCCTCAATCGTAAAATCATCTGCATCCAAAAAGGCTGGAAACTTATCGCGATACGATTGTAATGCATGAGCGTTTAGCGCCAACGTCTTAATTGCCTCCACACCTTCCACTGAGAAAAATGAATCGCCCTTAGGCCCAATGAATGCCGAGTGTCCATTGTACTCAACTCCATTGCCATCTAAGCCAACCCGATTGACTCCAACCGTATAGCTTAAATTCTCGATAGCTCTTGATTTTAATAAAGTCTCCCACGCATTGCCGCGCACCATTGGCCAGTTGGCAACATATATCAACACATCATATGATGGTTTCTTCAAAGAAGCGTTCCATCGGTTGCGGCTCCACACCGGGAAACGCAAATCATAACAGATCAACGGGCAAATCTTCCAACCTTTCCAGTGCCCGATCAAAAGGCTTTCACCAGAAGTATAAACCTGGTGCTCTTCCGCCATGCGAAAAAGATGTCGCTTATCGTAGGTCTTATAATTTCCGCCCGGCTCCATCCACAGCAAGCGGTTGTAAAACCGGTCGTGTACGTTGGCAATAAAGCTTCCCAGCACAAGTGCCCCGGTTTGGTCTGCCATCTGCTTCATCCATTTAAATGTGCGCATATTCATGTGCTCGGCCAGTTTGGCAGCCTTCATGGTGAAGCCCGTAGTAAACATTTCGGGCAGCACAATCACATCGGTAGATTCACCAATACTCCAGATTTTCTCCTCGAACATGGCCAAATTAGCCCCTGTGTCTTCCCAATGGAGTTCTGATTGAATAATGGTGATTTTTAAATCCTGCATACGGTTTTACAAACGGGACTGCAAAGAAAGCAATACAGGTTCAAATTTTGAACCCTTTGCGGAATAAAAACCCGTTAAAGTTTACGAAGAATGGTTCCTGCCTTTTCCAATGTCTCTTCGCCTTTAGCGAAGCAAAATCGCAGGAGTTTGTGGTCAGCCCTGTCGTTGTAAAAAGCCGAAACCGGAATGGGCGCTAACTTTTTCTCTTTGGTCATCCATTCCGCCATTTCCATTTCATTCATTTCTGAAACACCTTCATAAGACACAAGCTGGAAATAGCTTCCTAAACAAGGCAATGGTTTAAATGATGAGCCCTTGATCTGATCCAGAAAAAAATCCCGCTTTCGCTGATAGAATTTTCCGAGCTGAAGATAATGGTCAGGGTTGCCCAAATATTCGGCCAACGCCAGTTGCACCGGGGTGTTTACACTGAACGTGATGAACTGATGAGCCTTTCGGATTTCGCGGGTAAGATTTTCAGGAGCCACCGCGTACCCGACTTTCCAGCCGGTGGCATGAAATGTTTTTCCAAACGAAAACACAGCTACACTTTGTGCCGCCAGTTTTGGAAACTTTAAAACACTTTGATGCTGCTGATCATCAAAAATGAT
>CAZNRJ010000329.1:0-4631 GCA_964574945.1 uncultured Ohtaekwangia sp.
TACAAACGCCTTTTTGATAATTTTAGTTTAAGGTTCTATTTTGCGCACGATCATCTAAACATAACACATGGCAAACAGGGGTAACTTCTCCGGACGAATAGGTTTCATACTGGCCGCTGCCGGCTCGGCTGTAGGGCTGGGCAACATCTGGCGCTTCCCTTACCTGGCCGGGGAAAACGGTGGCGCTATCTTTTTGCTGGTGTACCTGGCGTGTATTCTATTACTCTGTTACCCGGTAATGGTGGGTGAAATTGCCATTGGCCGATCTGCCAACAGCGATGCTTTTGGATCGTACTCCAAGCTGGGTGGTAAAAAGTGGGGCTACCTCGGTTTGTTCGGCATCATTGCCGGCATTATGATTCTTTCCTTTTATAATGTGGTGGCCGGCTGGGCTTTCGGGTACTTCCTGCACATCTCGTTTGGCGATTTGTTGAATGAACAAAACTTCGGGCAATTCTTTGGCGAATTTGTAAATGATATACTCAACGTAAACAGTGCGGGTGAGTTTGCCAATTCCAACCTGCTGTTCTCGTTGGCATTTATGGTATTCACTGCCGTGATTGTGGCACAGGGAATTCAAAAAGGTATTGAGGCCTCCAATAAAATTATGATGCCATCGCTCTACATTATTTTAATAGGCATTATTATCTACAGCCTTACCCTGCCAAATGCATTCAGTGGCGTAAAGTTTTACCTCGTTCCCGATTTCAGTGAATTAAAAATCCAAACCGTAGTGGATGGATTGAAGCAGGCATTCTTCTCGCTTTCGTTGGGTATGGGTGCGTTAATTACTTATGGTTCTTACCTGAGCAAGAAAGAGAACATCACTTCTTCGGCAGCCGTAATTTCAATGGCTGATACTTCCGTAGCCTTTTTTGCGGGATTAATGGTATTTCCATTAGTTCATTTTCTCGCATACAAGCTCAATATTGATCCGCAGGAAATAGGAACATCAGGGCCGCCCCTGATTTTTGTGGTGTTGCCACAGATCTTTCATGAGATGGGCCCAATCCTCGGGCGGATTATCGGAGGTTCATTCTTCCTGCTGGTTTGCTTCGCAGCGCTTACCTCTACTATTTCCTTGCTGGAAGTTCCTGTTGCTTACCTCGTAGATCAAAAGAAATACAACCGCAAACGTGTGGTGTGGGCAATCGCCTTGGTAATTTTTGTATGTGGATTGCCCAGCATGGTAAGCCAGGGCATGGTTGAAGGTTTGAATAAGCTATCGTTTTATCGCGGGCAGGATTTTCTCACCTTCATTGCTGACATGAGCGACATCTGCTTAACGGTGGGCGGTTGCTTAATGTCGATTTTCATTTCGCGCAGATGGGGAATCCATAACATGGATGCAGAACTTGCCCAGGGAAATGACAAGTATATGGCATCTGGCGTGCGGAAATATCTACACATAACTATCAAGTGGATCGCCCCCATCCTGCTTGGCTTCCTTTCGATTGTTATAATCTTAGAGAAGTTCTTTGGAATTGAGAACCTGATCTGATTGGTTACTGGTCGCTTGTCTCTGGTTACTGGCACCAAAGGTTGACAACCTTGTCTGCTGCAAAAGAAAAGGTTGTCAACCTTACGCTAACCGGTAACCAGTAACCAATAACTTGCAACCAGCAACCAGAAGCTAATTTCAATCCACCCAGTCCGCTACAAACAAATTTGTATCGCGGGTGCCGCCATTATTCCTGTTGGAGGAAAAGATGAGCTTCTTTCCATCGGGTGAAAACATCGGGAACGAATCGAAAACCCCATCGTAGGTAATCTGTTCTAACCCGGTGCCGTCTTCATTAATCATATAAAGGTTAAACTGAAAGCCGCGTACGCTTTTGTGATTAGAGCTAAATAAAATCTTCTTACCGGATGGATGATAGAACGGGGCCCAGTTGGCTTTGCCCAGGTTGGTAACCTGCTTTAAATCACTACCATCTACATTGCAGGTATATATCTCCATGTCGGTAGGGGCAACAAGCCCTTGCTTCAGGTAATCGAGGTATTCTTTTTTTTCTTCTTCTGTTTTTGGTCGCGAGGCACGGAAAACCAATTTCTTTCCATCGGGCGAAAAGAACGCTCCGCCATCATAGCCAATCTCGTTTGTAATTTGTTTTACATTCTTGCCGTTGATATCCATTACATACAAATCAAGATCGCCATTGCGTGTAGAGGTAAACACAATTTTATCTCCTTTCGGGGAAACAGTAGCCTCGGCATCATAGCCCGGTGTATTTGTCAATTGCTTTTTAACTTTTCCCTTCAGGTCAGAAACAAAAATATCGTAGGTATCATAAATAGGCCACAGGTACTTGCCACCCGGTGCGCGCCCCGGGTCTACGGGACAATCCTTACCCCCTAAATGAGTTGACCCAAACAGGATAGTTTTATCGCCCGGCATAAAGTATGCGCAAGTGGTTCTGCCCAAACCTGTACTAACTAAAGGCGGTTTCGTGCCAGTACTCAAATCCATTCCATCCACAGGCATGTAAAAAATCTGATCACATGACAATCCCCAATTTTTATTGTTGGATTGAAAACTCACCATCTTACCATCAAAGCTCCAGTAAGCCTCGGCATTATCAGCACCAAACGTAAGCTGACGAATATTTTTTAAATGCGTTTCTTCAGGATAATGAACCTGCGAAACGGTAGTGGGTTGCGCGATTGAACTAAATGCGATTAGAATCCCGATTGCTATCGGGAGCCCAACGGGGCCTGAGAGTTTTTGCTTGATCATTAGAATAAGTTTTGCGCGAAGATAACAGACACGCTTAAAACTCTTATAGAATTGCCGTGCACTATCGATAGAAAAAGTATCGGTTGCGGTATTAATTCCACCTATATAAATGAAGGGCATCTCTAAAAACCCTGCCTTGTATAGCCTCAACCCGTCACCCTTCTCCAAAAGAGAAGGGTACAAGGAGTTTTTAGAGATGCCCTTAAGCAAAAACCTGCACGTTACATTTTTGAAAGATGACTATCAATAAATGCAATTTCTTCTTTGGCAAGTTTTACTTCAATAGCCTTTGCGTTTTGCACGGCTTGATTTGCATTGCGCGCGCCCACCAAGGCAATGGTGATTCCGGGGCGTTCAATTGTCCAGCGCAACACTAACTGACTCAGCGTTGCTTTCTTTTCAGCGGCAAGCGGTTTTAATTTATCCAGGAATTTATTTGTTCGTTCAATACTTTCGGCTGTAAAATATTTATTTGTTGCCCTGTGATCTCCTTCCTGAAATTTATACCCCGTGGTTATTTTTCCGGTAAGCAATCCCCGCTCCAGCGGACTATACGCCAACACTGATTTATTATGTTTTATGCAATACGGAACAGTCTTCTCCTCCACCGCCCTGTTCACCATGCTAAATGGAATCTGGTTGGAAACCAGCGAAATTGATTTTTCCGCTTCGGCCATTTGATCTGCGTTATAATTACAAACCCCGGCATGCCTCACTTTACCTTGTTTCATTAAAGTTGAAATAGCCTCCATCGTTTCAGCAATGGGTGTTGTGGATTCCGGCCAATGAATCTGGTAAAGATCAATGTAATCAGTACCCAATCGCTTCAAACTATTTTCACATTCTTTAATGATGCTTTCTTTCCCGGCATATTTATAAATGTCAATTTCAACGCCCTCATTGTTTTTACTCTTGAAACCGAAGTCGCCTTTAGTTAAATCCCATCGCATCCCAAACTTGGTAAGGATTTGAATTTTATCGCGACTGATTCCTTTAATGGCATCGCCCACAATTTCCTCACTCTCACCTTGTCCATAAATGGGTGCAGTATCAATTGACGTCACGCCTAAATCATAAGAAGCCCTGATTGCTTCAATCGCATCGTTGCGATCTGTTTTTCCCCACATCCATCCGCCCGCAGCCCAGGCGCCAAACGTAATTACTGAAACTTCCAATTCTGAATTTGCGAGCTTTCTATATTCCATGAAATAATTTGTAGTAAAATTTTAAGCAGCTTTTTTATCAATTTCCTGAATAAGAATTTCAGGGGGCAACTTTAACAGGACAGAAAGATTGCGAATCATTCTCAGGGAGAGTAAGACCTTTCTATTAAGCACTTTAGAAACTGTTCCTTTATCTCCAATTGCATCAATCAGGTCTGATGGTAACAAATTCAATTCTTCCATCCGCAATTTTATTGCCTCTATCGGGTCGGGTGCTCCAATTGGATAATGTTCCTCTTCGTAGCGCTCAACCAATACGAGAAGCAACTTGAGTTCGCGTCCTGCATCCGTCTTAGTGCCCGGATTCAATTCCATCAATTTTTCAATTCGCTCAACAGCTAATTCATAATCCTTCTTATTTTCCAATACCAGCCACTGTTTCATAATCAATTAATTTTTAAAACATCTATCTCATCGTATTGGGCATAAGTCCCAATCCATTTTACCTGCAATGCTTTATACCTAAAACTAAACCGGACAACCAGGCGGTATTTGTTCCCTTTAACATTAAAGACTGCCCGATCTTCGCCAACCCAATCGGCTGACGGAAAAAACTCGCGAACCTGATTGAAATTTGACCAATCTGCTTTTTTACAGATTTTATACCAGGTTTCCAATGCATCCCTGCAATCTGAATGAATCAGATAAAATTCAATTATTTTTTTCCGACT
>CAZNRJ010000330.1:0-211 GCA_964574945.1 uncultured Ohtaekwangia sp.
TGAAGGAAACCTGGGTTTGATTAAAGCGGCTCAACGCTTTAATCAAACCCAGGTTTCCTTCATTTATTAAATCACCCAATGACAACCCTTGATTCTGATATTGCTTAGCCACCGACACCACAAACCGTAAGTTTGCTTTGGTCAGTTTTTCTAAGGCTATCTGATCGCCTTCTTTGATTCGCTTAGCGAGTACTACTTCTTCATCAGCAGT
>CAZNRJ010000330.1:221-4285 GCA_964574945.1 uncultured Ohtaekwangia sp.
TCAAGTCAACTTTTCCGATCTCCTGAAGATACTTATCAAGAGATTGGCTTTCGCGATTAGTAATCTGTTTGCTAATCTTTAACTGTCTCATCGAATTTCCTATTCGGTTAAATCAAACACGAAAAAGCGAAAATTTAGTTCCAAAAACCATTAATTATCAAAAATCTTATGCGCTGGGCGCCTCTTCTTTCTTGGGGGGTTTAGGAAGCAAAACTTTGCGTGATAACCTGAATTTACCGGTTTTCTTGTCTACCTCAACAAGTTTCACCTTCACCTGCTCACCTACCTGCATCACGCCATCCATAGTTTCAAGGCGTTCCCACTTAATTTCAGAGATATGCAGCAGCCCGTCTTTCCCGGGCATAAATTCAACAAATGCGCCAAAAGGCATAATTGATTTCACCACTCCGTCATATACCTGGTCGACTTCCGGCACGGCCACAATGTTTTTAACACGTCTCACTGCTGCATCCATTACCTCCTGGTTATTGGCAAAGATGTTTACGATTCCTTTGTTGCCAACCTCTTCAATTACGATAGTGGCACCCGTAGTTTTTTGGATTTCCTGAACCACTTTTCCACCAGGCCCGATTACTGCGCCAATCAAAGCTTTTTCAATTTGGATGGTGACAGCCCTTGGTGCATGTGGCTTCAATTCAGCATTTGGAGCCGTGATTGTTTTCTTCATCTCATTTAAGATAAGAAGGCGGCCTTCTTTGGCCTGGTCAAGCGCTTCCTTTAAAACGTCATAGGTAAGTCCGTCTACCTTAAGGTCCATCTGGCAAGCCGTGATTCCTTTTTCAGTACCGGTTACTTTAAAGTCCATATCGCCCAGGTGATCTTCATCACCTAAGATATCAGATAAGATTGCATACTTTTTTGTCTTGCTGTCCGAGATCATGCCCATAGCAATACCTGAAACCGGTGCGGTAATTTTGATACCCGCATCCATCAGCGCAAGCGAGCCTGCACATACGGTTGCCATCGAAGACGAACCATTTGATTCTAAAATATCAGAAACCAAACGGATTGTGTAAGGACCTTCAGCAAGATTAGGAAGCACTTGCTTAAGGGCTCTCATGGCAAGGTTTCCGTGACCTACTTCCCTGCGGCCGGGGCCACGATTCGGTTTCACCTCACCGGTAGAAAACCCGGGAAAGTTATAATGAAGGATAAATTTATTGCTGCCATCAAACATAGCGCCATCAATCATTTGCTCATCAAGCTTGGTGCCTAATGTTACCGTGCTCAATGATTGTGTTTCGCCACGGGTAAAGATGGAAGAGCCATGGGCCGAAGGAAGATAATCAACCTCAGACCAGATCGGTCTTATCTCGTTTGTCTTACGACCATCCAAACGCACCTTTTCATTTAGAACTAAGTTGCGGCAAGCTGCCTTTTGAATGTCCTTATAATACTTTTTAACAAGGTCTTTATTAACTGTTGTATCTTCCGGTAATGACGCTATATAATCATCGTAGATTTTCGTGAAAAGTTCAGAACGGCTATGCTTGTTTGCCAGTTGCTGACGGGCCACATCATATACCTTATCATATAATAGCTTGAAGAGTTCCTCTTTAAAGGCTTCGTCTTTTACTTCATGCGAATACTCTCTCTTTTGGGTTTTACCAACCGCTTCCGACAAGTCTAACTGCAATTGGCATTGACCTTTGATTACTTCATGTGCAAGCTTCAACGCTTCCAGCATGTCTTCTTCATTAATCTCCTTGCATTCGCCTTCAACCATCAGGATATTATCGATAGAAGCAGCTACGATAAAATCAAGGTCAGCCTTCTCTTTTTGTTCCAATGTTGGATTTATAATGTACTGACCATCAAGCCTGATAACCCTTACTTCTGAAATGGGTCCTTGAAATGGAATATCAGAAACAGCAAGCGCTGCAGAAGCTGCAAAAGCAGCAAGCGCATCGGGCAATGCATTATGATCACCTGATATCAATTGAATATTTACTTGTGTTTCTGCATGATAATCATCAGGAAATAAAGGACGGATGGCACGATCTACTAACCGGCTGATAAGGATTTCGTAATCCGAAAGCCTTCCTTCCCTTTTCAGGAAGCCTCCCGGTATTTTTCCTGTGGCTGCAAATTTCTCCTGGTAGTCAACAGACATCGGCAAAAAATCTACTCCTTCTTTTGCAGTTTGGCTGGCCACTGCGGTAGCAAGCAACATGGTGCTTCCCATTCTCAAAACAATTGCACCATCAGCCTGGCGGGCAAGTTTACCTGTTTCGATTGTAATCTGACGTCCATCAGGGAGCGTACATGATTTTGAAATAATAGTTGGTTTCATAGGTAGGATTTTTGGAAAGACCTACAATTCACAGCCTTTCCAGGTTTAATAATAAAATGAAAAGGGAACCGAGGTCCCCTATTCTTAATAAAGTATGGATTATCTTAAGTCCAGATCAGCTTTTATGGCGCGAAATCTTTCAATGTTCGTACCCTGCAGGTAGCTAAGGAGCTTTTTGCGCTTTCCAACTAACCGTAATAACCCGGTTTGCGTTGAAAAATCTTTCTTTTGACCTTTTAAGTGCTCGGTCAAATGATTAATTCTATGCGTAAATAGTGCGATTTGTGACTCTGGAGAGCCCGTGTCTGTTTTTTTCTTTGCAAAACCGTGTTTACTAAACAATTCTTGCTTCTTTTCTGAATTGATGTACATCTCTTCTAAATTTTTTACTTGCTTATTTTTTCAACGGGCAAAAGTATAAGAATGGCCTCATAAAACCAAAATTAGGCTGCGATTTTAGGCTGTTTAATAAACCTACGGGCAATTCTATCCCAAACTACTGCATAAAAGTCTGAATCAAACAGTCTTGCATCTGCGCGGGCTTGCCGCAAGAATACAAGCCCGATTAAGACCAAAATAAAGTTTGCCATCCACATTCCCGCTGGCACCGATACCGTTGCCTGCTTAGCCCATTTCTCACCGATTAGGGAGAGTACATAAAAAACAATAAAGAAAAGGATCGACATTAAGACGGGCACGCCAAGCCCTCCTTTTTTTATGATTGCGCCAAGCGGTGCGCCAATCAAAAACATAGCTATGCACGCAATTGACTGCGCCAGGATTTTATGCCACTGAACAGTAAACTCGCGATGTTGGAATCCATAGGCTTTTAAATTTGCGTTGTGCGAAAGAAGCTGCGACTTTACTAACCTGGCTTGTGCCACAGCCACTGAAATTTCGGAAACTGAGTAGGGAGCGCTAAAAAAAATACTATCTGATTTAAGGCTATCCTTTTTTGAAAGCGTAATCAACGGCTTTATTTCATCAACCCTATACGACTCCGCCTTAGAATTTTCATCGGCCCTCCTTTTAGCAAGTGCAATTGAATCTTTTTTCTTTTTAAGGTTCTTTATTTCAGCAGGCCAGGTTACAGAATCATTTTTGAAATGATACGAATAGAGCTGTCCTGCCGAAGCATACATTGCGATCTGTTCATTTTGTATCACCAGGGTTACTGAATCGATGTCCGTTTCCAACTCACTCATGTTTCGCATCATGCGGTTGCTCTGAAACCATCTTTTGTCGGTGCGATTGAGCCCAAAAGAAGAGAGGTCGAATACTATTTGTGATTTGGAGAATTTCGTTTTGCGGTAGCTATCCTCGCCCCCGCCCGCTTTACCTGAAAAATCACTTTCCCCGGTAGATCCTTCCCTATAATTATAGCCATTAAACAACTCAAGTTTAAGATATTGATCATTAAGAATCGTGTACATCAACCCCGAATCCGCAATAATCACCTCCTTGTTGCCGGTTCTTCCCCGGTGGTCATAAATGATTACTCCTTTAAGAATTCCAGTCTCGGGCTCTTTTTCATTCACTTTAATACTGATGTCAGGAATCGAATTATAAAAGGCGCCCTGGCGAAGATCCAGCGCGGGTTTTTTTTGCTTGATATCGTACAGCAAACTATAGGCTTCCAGGGCGGCTTTTGGAACCAGGTAATTGCCCACCAGAAATGCCCCCCCGGTTAGGAACAGGACAAAAACAAAAATGGGAAATAAACTTCGCACCAATGAAATGCCAAGGCTTT
>CAZNRJ010000330.1:4295-4622 GCA_964574945.1 uncultured Ohtaekwangia sp.
TGATTGCCGTGAGCTCAAAATGCTCGCCCAAATTTCCAAAGGTGATAAGGGAGGATAATAATACTGCGAGCGGAAGGGCGACAGGTGTATTGAAAATGGCAAAATAGAACAGAAGCTGACCGATTACATCCCAGCCTAAATCTTTGCCGATGATGTCATCAAAGTATTTAAGCATGTGAATGTTCAAAAGAATAAACACCACCACCAGAAATGTAAGGATGAAGGGCCCTAAAAAGGAAGTGATAATGAGCTTATCTATTTTTTTCATCAGCGCTGTGCAAAGATAATCTCAAAAACGAGGCCAGTTATTCTATTTTCCGAATTTAA
>CAZNRJ010000331.1:0-295 GCA_964574945.1 uncultured Ohtaekwangia sp.
AGGATAATACCTAATGATATGAAAGTTCAATCCCTCTAAACCTGTGGTTCGTGTCCCACGAAACATTTTCACGTCACCATACTCTTGGTTCGTGGTGACGAACCGAGGCTGTGTCGTATTACTGACCTTATTGCAAATTGTTTATTCATTTAAATGCTGTGCTTACTTTTGTCAGCTAAACATTAACACCATGACCAACCTTGTTCGCCTCGAATCTCTAAACCCGTGGTTCGTGTCTCCACGAAACATTTTTCACCTCCATACTTTTGGTTCGTCACACGAACCAAAAGTATGG
>CAZNRJ010000331.1:305-4616 GCA_964574945.1 uncultured Ohtaekwangia sp.
TGACGAACCAAGGCTGTGCCGTATAACTGATCTTATTGCAAAATTGTTTATTCACTCAAATGCTGCTTACTTTTGTCAGCTAAACAATCAACATCATGACTAACCTTGTTCGGCTTGAATCACTCGCACTCTTCATCGCATCTTTGTTTCTATTCAACAGTCTTGGCATGAGTTGGTGGTGGTATGCCGGTTTTATACTGGTGCCCGATGTGAGTATGTTGGGTTATCTTGTCAGCACGAAAGCAGGTGCATATACATACAATTTGTTCCATCACATGGCAGTGGGTATTTCGATTTACGGTATCGGATATATGACTCACGAACCGATGGCTATGTTTGTGGGTGTTATTTTATTTTCGCATTCAAGCCTTGACAGGATTTTTGGTTACGGACTTAAATACGAAAAGGGATTTAAGTTTACACACCTTGGGGAAATAGGCACGCAACCACATTGATCAAATGTAAACTTCATTTTCTGTAAGAACCAGGCTTGAACATTATAACCATCTGATAACATCCAGTATTTCCTTAGCCAAATCCCCATCCCGCAAGGTTTTCGATTTAAATAAGTAAATTCGTTAGCCTTCAAGGCAACCCTTTCATTTTTTATTCCGTCCCGTGTGAGTCCTGTTTAACCTAAATATCTGGAATTTGCCTATGCACTTGTTGGTACAAGGATGCAAGCGTAATGATCGCGATAGCCAGCGGCTGCTGTATCAGCATTATTATTCTTATGCCTTGAGTATTTGTATTCGCTATTCCAGGGATGTAGCCGAAGCAAAGGAGGTAGTCAATGACGGGTTTATGAAAGTGTTCTCGAAAATAGATCAATACAATTCACAATCCTCCTTTAAAGGTTGGTTGCGGAAAATTATGATCCACGCTTCCATTGATCAATACCGAAAGGAACTGAAGCATCAGCATAAAGAATTGACGTTGGCCTATTCTACGGATACGCAGCCCCAGGCCGTTTCAAATCTTTCGCATGAAGAACTGATTGGATTGATACAAAAACTTTCGCCTGCCTACCGGGCTGTTTTTAATTTGTTTGTGATCGATGGATTTACACACCAGGAAATCGGAAAGATTTTAAAAATTTCTGTGGGTACTTCGAAATCAAATTTATTGAAGGCCAGGGAAAACCTTAGAAGAATGTTGGGGGAGATGAATAAGATACCGTATGGAAAAACTAACTGACCAGGAACTCGATTCAATTTTTAAAGCTGCTGCCGAGGGTATTAAACCTGAGTATGATGTTGCTGCGTGGGAGGGAATGAACGAACGGTTAAATGCTTCAGCTAAATCTCCATCAGCCATTAACCGATGGCTTCCGTTATCAATTTTAGGGCTGATCATTTTTTCGGGTGGTGTTTGGATAGGATACACACTTAGCAACCCTGCATCGGAACCTGATACTAAAAAAGACGGGAAGCAAATCTTAACTGAAAGCAAGGTTGTCAGTATTGATATTGATAATCAAGACTTGTCCCAAAAAACCACACCGCAATATGGGAAAGTAGCCAAAGATGGGAACCAGGTTTCAGATTCGGATAATAGAAATTCTCAATCCGGTCAGCCCAAACAAATAACCCTTGTTGATACGAAAGGAAATACGGATGACAGAATTATAGAAAAATATGTTAGCCCTGATCGCTTAAGTGAGAATTATAAAATTGAAATTAATGATTCGCATGAAAACGAAATCGTTAATGCTTCGAACCTTCAGCAAAGCAACAAAGACGCTAATAAATTATTGCTTGCAGAAGAACCCGGGAAGGATTCTGCCTCAGTGGCGAAAATAGAAGCAAGGCAGGAAGCCGATACAACTAAATCAGGTTCGAAGCAGGATAATAAGAAAGAGAAAGCGGTTGTTACAAAAGGTATCTTCATTCGTGGGTTGGCATCACCCGATTTTTCTTCTATCGATTTCGGCTCTTCCGGTACTGTAGGAAGTAACTACGCATTGCTGATAGAGTATCAATTAAATACACGATGGTCAGTTTCAACGGGTGCCATTCGATCATTAAAAAAATATTCTTAAAATGGTGAGATTACGTATTCCGGACGCACAGCGGATAATCTTGATGGAGCATGCCGCATTTTGGATATCCCTCTCAATATTTATTATCAAGTAAGACCGTTTTCCAAAACTTCTTTTTTTGGAGGAGCAGGTTTTTCATCATACATCATGCTAAGCGAAGACTATACCTACACTGTTTATACAAACAATGGCGATCGGGTTTATTCGAAACAAGTCGAAAAAGAAAATAATGAATGGTTTAAAGTACTTAACCTTTCAGTGGGTGTTCAACATCAATTGAGCTCAAGATTGTTTTTGCAGGCAGAACCGTTTTTGAAAGCTCCGTTGGCTGGTATGGGATATGGGGATGTTAAGTTGTCCAGCCTCGGAGTTTTTTTTGGAGTAGAATATAAACTTAACTAATATGGTAATCAGAAGTTTAAAATCAATTGTAGCATTAGGTTGTGTGGTGTTGTTCCTGATGTATGAGGGGTGTTCCAGCAATGATGAGCCACAACCCGTGGATTGTACCACAAGCGATCTCGCCATTGCACTTGGCGCCAAGAGTGATCCTGCGGGATGCGGCACCAATGATGGTTCAATTTCAGTAACTGCATCAGGGGGCTTAGCTCCTTATCAATTTAAATTGAATGGGGGAGCGCTTGCGGGTGCCTCTGCTTTTTCGAATTTAAGTTCAGGGATATTTACCATCACAGTTAAGGATAAGAATGGTTGTGAACGGGAGCTTTCTGGTGTAACGCTTACAGCGCCTTCAGCGCCTGTAGCAGGTGCCCCGGTGCTGGTGAGTCAAACCAATTGTTCTGCACCCAATGGTCCTATTACCGTAAATGTTTCAGGGGGCGAAACACCCTATCAATATAAATTAGGTGACGGATCGTTCGGTTCATCGGCCACGTTTTCAAACTTAAAGGCGGGTAATTATACAGTAACGATTAAAGATGCCGGTAACTGCACCATTACAGTTAACAGTACGGTTGCAAGTGCAACTACGGTAAGTTATGCGACTGACATAGCTCCCATCCTCCAGGCCAATTGTATTAAATCGGGTTGCCATAATGGTGATAACGGGGCCGATAAAAACTGGAGCGTATTTGCGAATGTACAATCCAATGCTCAAAACATTAAAACACGGACTGGTAATAAATCCATGCCCCAGGATATTGCACCCACCGGATTGCCCCAAGCGCAGATTGATTTAATTGCCTGCTGGGTTGATTCGGGAGCATTAAATAACTAACTAAGTGTTAAGTTAACTATAAAATGCTTCATATTTAGTTGACAATTGGCAAAGTACAGTTGACAAAATATTGTCATATGATTTGTCAACTGTCAATTTTAGAATGAAAACTCATAATTAACGTAACACTAATGCAATGAGGGTAATGGTAATTTTGATTTTTCTGCTCGCCAGCATGAGTGGAATGAGTCAAAAGTATTCGCTTGAAAAATCAAGGGTAGTATTTTTTTCTGAAGCTGCCATTGAGAACATTACGGCAACCAATACCAAAACAGCAAGCATTTTTGATGTAGCAACCGGTGAAATCGTTTTTTCGATTCCAATAAATGAATTTGAATTTAAAAAGTCCCTCATGAAGGAACATTTCAATGAGACCTACTTGGAATCTGAAAAATATCCCAAAGCGCTATTTCAAGGTAAACTTTCCGGGTACAACCCACAGTCTGCTGCTGAGCAACCCGTTAGCGCGACAGGTAAGCTTACTATTCATGGCATTACCCGCGAAGTACAGATTCCCGGAACACTGCTTGCAATTGATGATAAATTAATTGCCAAATCAAAATTTATGATTCATCTCAAGGATTATAAAATTAAAATCCCAAAATTACTTTGGCAAAATATTGCCGAAGATGTGGAAGTAACTGTTGAATTTATTTATAAACCCTTATGAGATTATTTGCTTTGCCGTTCATGTTCGTAAATGTTTTTTGCTTTGCGCAGGATGATCTGATGAAAGAATTAAATCAAAGCGAACCAGGAAAAACAAATTTTGCCACTTCTACTTTTAATGGAAGCCGGCTGATCAACGGCCAAACGATAGAAACAAGAAATGCGGGCGAACTGGAATTTATTTTTGCTCACCGCTTCGGCAGGATCAACGATGGGATCTATGAATTGTTCGGGTTGGACCAGGCGTATGTGCGCATTGGCCTTGAGTATGGAATAACCGACCGGCTTGGAGTTGGTATTGGAAGAAATTCATTCGATAAAACAGTTGATACCTACCTTCGGTATAAACTCCTTCGGCAGTCCA
>CAZNRJ010000332.1:0-4113 GCA_964574945.1 uncultured Ohtaekwangia sp.
GACGCCGGCGAAGAGATAGGGGTAACCGAGTTCATGATTTCGTGCGTAAGCACACGCACAAGGTTTTGCCAAGCCTCCATCTCTTTCTCTTCCAGTTCGCTCTGGATGTTACTCATCGAAATGAGTTTTACTTCTTCATCCCGCAAGGTTAGTTCAATGGCAAAAACGGAGAGTTGTATTGTTTCGTCTCCGAATTTCAAGCGCAGCAATTCGCGGCCACCGGTTTTTAGTTTTACAAATGTATCCACCAGCGCTTCACTTACCTCTTTTAAATCTTCAATCCGATCGGCTTTGTTTATGCGCAACAATCGTTTGGCTGCGCTGTTCATAATTTGGATTGAACCATCTTTCTTGAAGGTGAGCAATCCAATAGCTACATGCTGAACAATGTTTTTGAAGAACTGGTATTCTGAATCCTTTTCTTTGCGGGACACGCGCAGGCCGGCAAGGGCTTCATTCAATTCTTTATGTAACCGTTGAATGCTGGGGTCGTTGCTATCTGTTTTAAAACTTTGCGACAAGTCATCAAACCGAACTGAATCCAGGAAGGAAGCAATGTTCTCATTGGAAGTCTCCAGGGTCTTCATCAGCTTGGAAAGCTGAAAAACAATGACGCCCAATAAAGCGAGTATCAGCAGATAACTGCGCTCCTTCGCGGTAAGCAAAAAAGCAAAAACCACAATAGTAAAAACGAGTATGCCTACCCGTGTTACTAATGGAGATCGCCAGTTAAAGTCCATATTTTTCCATCCTTCTGTAAAGAGAGGCGCGTGTTAAGCCAAGCTCTTCAGCCGCCTTCGAAATATTTCCATTGTGCAGGTGAATGGCTTTTACCACGGCTGCTTTCTCTACTTCATCAAGGTTCAGTGAGTCGTTAGCGGATTCATCTGATCCTTTGCGGTTAAACAGAAAATCGCTTTCCTGAAGTGTAGGTGAATCGGCCATGATAACTGCACGCTCAATGGCATGCTGAAGCTCGCGCACGTTGCCCGGCCACGGATACTTTTTTAACTTATTGATGGCAGCCGGTGAAATGGTAAAGACTTCCTTCCGGTATTTTTTTGCATAGTAGTTTAAGAAGTGAGTTCCCAACATCGGTATATCATCTACCCGGTCGCAGAGGGGAGGAATCGTAATCTCAACCGTATTAATTCTATAAAGTAAATCCTGACGAAATTTTCCTTCCTTCACCATTTGATGCAACGGCATGTTGGTAGCGCACACCAACCGGATGTCCACATCGATCGGTTGGTTGGCACCCACACGAGTAATTTGCCGCGATTGCAGCGCGCTTAATAATTTACTCTGAAGACTTAAACTTAAGTTCCCGATTTCATCAAGAAACAAAGTGCCGCCATTCGCCAATTCAAACCGGCCGGGCCTGTCTTCCCGTGCATCGGTAAATGAACCCTTTTTATGACCAAATAGCTCGCTTTCAAAAAGGGTTTCGGTTATAGCTCCCATATCAACAGCCACAAACGAATTATCCTTTCGCATAGACTTTTGATGAATGGCACGAGCCACTAATTCTTTTCCCGTTCCATTCTCACCGAGGATCAAAATGTTGGCATCTGTTTTAGCTACTTTATCGATGAGGGAAAAAACATCTTTAAGCGCAGCGCTTTCGCCTATGATATCCCGAAAGGGCTGACTGATTTGCTCTTCCAGCATTTGCTTTGCCTTGCGCAACTTATCTACTTCGTTATAAGACTTTTTAAGTTTTATAGCGGTGGAGATTGTGGCCACCAGCTTTTCGTTTTGCCAGGGCTTAAGAATAAAATCCGTAGCTCCTTCTTTCAAGGCGCGCACGGCCATCTCCACATCGCCAAACGCAGTGATCATAATTACCACCGCTTCAGGATCGCGTTCTTTAATTTGGCCTAACCACTGAAAGCCTTCTTTGCCACTCGTGGTATCTTTGCTGAAATTCATATCCAGCAGGATAACATCGTATGTATCGTTGTTTAGTAAGAATGGAATTTTGTTTGGGTTCTTTTCAATAATAACCTGGTGACCGGATTTCTTTAAAAGCATTTTTGCCGCCAGAAGTACATCTTCATCGTCATCGATCATCAGGATTTTGCCGCCTTCGTTCACAGTGGGTAGGTTTAAGATTTTTGTTTATAGAGGAAAAATTATGCCAGTACGTTAACCGTCCGAAAATGGCGTTTTTATAAGTTAAGTTGTGCTAATGCGTACAAAGATGTTCAAAAATGAACAGAGTTAAAAGCTTAAGGGGCTTCCGGAGAATAAGTGTAAAGAGTCACTTTTCCTTTGGAATCCAGCGTCATAATCCGTTCATCGGTAAGGATGGCCTGTTGAGTATCTAAGGGTAGTTGCACTTCGCGTTGCACTTCAGTGAGGATGTTAATAAAGTTCAATTTATTATTATGCAAGTAGTAAAGATCTTCGCCATAGAAAAATAAGCTTTTGAGATTCTTCACTTCTATTTTGTTTATCACCTTTCCAAGATGATTAAGAATAAGAATGCCTGAGTTTTTATCCAACAGGAAAATGAGATTGAGGTATTCACGCAAGTAAATGAAATCATTTTGTGCCGATAGAATCGTTGAGTCAATTCCAAATTCCTGAATGACCTCGTTTGTAAACCGGTTTACTTTTTTCAACGAGAAATCAGCATGATCGAGAATCCAAAGTTTATTATCGTGTGTGGGGCAAACTAAATAAGGTTCAACAGCAAGCGCTGGTTCAAGATCAAACTCTTGCCGGTTTTCAAAATTACGACCATAGAGAATGTACTTCTGCTTGCTGCGCACATACATAAAAATTGCGGGTTGGTACCAGGGCTCAATCAGCGTAAGCGATTTCTCTGTACCGGACGCGAGCATTTTTCCATCAGGATCATATTTTTTGATTTTACCATCTTTCTGAACAAGGAAGAAATTGCCCAGACGATCTTCGGTTATCAAAGCAACGTTTTTTGCTTTCCAGTCTGTTATCTTTTTAAGATCAGTTTGTGAGAAAGCAAAACATGGAAAAAGTAGTAATAGAAAAATAAGATTACGCATTCGTTTCAAATTTCTTTAGTGAAACAAGCTTGCCGTCATATTCAGCATAGGTATCAAAATGCACCCACTCGCCTAAGTTGATATACCGGCTCGTTGAAGAAACCTGTAAGTCAAGCGGCAGATGCCGATGGCCAAATACATAAAAATCGTGGTGGTGTGTTTTTTCCAGCTCACGGCAATACGTAAGCAAGAGTTCATTTTCTTCACCTGTAAATTTTTCTTCGAGCTTCATGTTGCTGATTCGGCTTTGGCGGCTCCAATAGTTAGCAATACGAATGCCGAGGTTTGGATGGATGCGCGCAAAAAGCCACTGGCAAACTCCACTGTCGAAAAATTTCTTTAGAACTTTGTAGAAATTATCTCCGGGGCCTAATCCATCGCCATGGCCTATTAACAATTTTTGATTGCCGCAATTAATGGTTTGCGGCTCGCGATAAATAACAATGCCCAACTCTTTCTCAAAATAATCGAACAGCCACATATCGTGATTTCCTGTAAAGAAGTAGATAGGAATATTGTTATCTCTCAACTCAGCAAGTTTACCTTGAAACCGGATAAACCCTTTCGGGATGGCATGGCGGTACTCAAACCAGAAATCAAAAATATCTCCCAGCAGGTAAATAGCGTGCGCATCCGCTTTAATGGAATCAAGCCAGGTGACAATGCGCTTCTCACGGGCTATGCTGCTTGCATGATCGGGCACACCCAAATGAAAATCGGATGCAAAGTATATTTTTTTACCCGCAGGCAATTCTACAGTATGGGTCATCAATTGCAAATAACGTCAAAAACTGATCCAATGAAAAAGCCTTCCCGATTAACCGGAAGGCTTTTTATCTATTACGTTCTGTTTATTTACTTCGAGCTATTCTCATTACCCTCTTGCGTGGGTTCCGTAGTTTTATTTTCTGCATCGGAGCCATTCACGGTAGGTAAGGTGGTGCCGGCCGGTTCAACAACCGTTCCGTTTGTAAATTTTTCATAGGTAGTTTGCGTAGCAAATGGCCGCTTGCCAATCAAGCGTTCCAAATCAGTTTGGAATAAAATCTCTTTTTCCAAAAGTTCTTTGGCAATTACTTCCAGG
>CAZNRJ010000332.1:4123-4581 GCA_964574945.1 uncultured Ohtaekwangia sp.
GCTGTATCGATAATTTTCTTTACCTCTTTATCGATCTTTTCAGCAGTTGCTTCTGAGTATGGTTTGTTGAAGGTGTAATCGGATTGTTTGGAATCGTAAAACGACATATTTCCAATTTCCTTATTCATTCCATAAACCGTTACAATACTGTAGGCGAGTTTGGTAATTCGCTCCAGGTCGCTCAATGCCCCCGTAGAAATTTTATTAAACACAATCTCTTCTGCAGCACGGCCACCAAAGGTCATACACATTTCATCCATCAACTGTTCTGTCTGATACAGAAATTGTTCCTTAGGAAGATATTGTGCATAGCCTAATGCAGCTACCCCGCGCGGAACAATGCTTACCTTCACGAGCGGATCGGCATGTTCTAAAAACCAACCTGCCACTGCATGGCCTGCCTCATGGTAGGCAACAATTCTTTTTTCATCCGCTGAGATAATTTTTGTTTTCTTTTC
>CAZNRJ010000333.1:0-4568 GCA_964574945.1 uncultured Ohtaekwangia sp.
GGCTACAGCTACGATTTCACTGTATCTGAACTGGGTCCTATTTCAGGCGGTGCTCATGAGGTTGCATTGAAATATAAGTTGGGAATTAAAATGCAGGCCAAAACTAAGAAGAAGGAAAAATATATTCCATGCCCAACGTTTATAAAGAAATAATTACGCTGTACTACTTTCATATTTATAGTATCTCTTCCAAATTAGAATAAAGGAAGCTGCTAACAGGACGATACCAAGTAGCCAAACCAACTTGCTTATCACGAGTATAAAGCAACCGATAAATAACCAAAACAAATAAGTAACAAAACGATCAGGGTTGTGATCTGATTTGTACAAATAGCTGTGTGTTGCGAGCAGAAAACCACTTGAAAGGAATGGTAGTAATATTAATTGCACCAGGTTTAATCCTTTGCCAATACTTCCCGTCAGCAATAACATCTCGGGTATCATCAGGAGTGCATATAGTTGCAGGGAGTTAAAAAATATTTTAGTTCGGGAAATAGGGAGGTTCCTTGTCCAACGCAAATATTGATCTTCAAACACTTTTATTTTTTGAACCAGGAAAGTGTGAGACAAGATCGCAAACAACCATGTGATAGCGAGAATACGGAAATCATCACCAACCTCTAAAGTCTCTTTTACAAGATAGATCAGAACAATTGAAAATGCTTTGCTCAATAAAATGGCTGGTTTCTCTTCTTTAAAAAGATAAGCTGCATACATCCCCAAAAGGGTTTGCTGAAAAGGCAATGAGAGGGAAGGAATTATAATGAAAGAAGGTCTGTGCCTGGTTCGTGCTGTGTAATTTAGAATTACGGCACTCATAAACCATAAAGCCAATTGAAAGATAAAAATTATTGTAACCGCTTGATAAAAGCTGTTTCGAATTCCGATGGAGTAGATAGCGAGCGTATAGGCAAACACAGGAATGAATGTGAGAAAAACGACAGTAAAAAAACACCAAAAGCTTTGGCGGGAGGGAAGCGCAGCGATGTTATGCAAAAACAAATAGGAATCTTCTCCACACGTTTTTAATAAAAAATGAATCGATTTTAAGGAGTAAAGCAACCAGGCAATCAGCACACCAATGAGAAAGATACCGGAAGTCAGTGTGCTGTAAATCAATGACTCATGATAGAATTTGATTTGTGTTGACTCAACAATTCCAAACATGATGAAGAAAACGAAGAACAATAGCCCCGCATGGCTTTTATAGAACGGTGCCACTAACGCTTTTATCATTATGTTTAGCACCGAACTCATGATTCAAAAAATTCAGCAGCCTGGTTCTCAATCATAATTTTTGAGGTGGGAGTAAACTGACTTTCCTGAAAAGGTTGATGCGAACTAAGCAGAAATGAAACACCCTGGGATTGACGTTCCTTAATCAATGAAAATAATTTCGGTAAGAACGAATCTTCGAGTGTGATGAGAGGCTCATCAAGCAGCACTAATTTTGCCAACCCGATAAATGACAGCAGCAATGAAAGTTTCTTAACCATTCCACTGGAGTATGTGCAAACAGCATAAGGCAGAAAACTCAAAATGCCAAAGTATTCTACAAGAGCATCAATAGCATGGTCTTTTTCGTTACGTGTTTCTTGTACAAAGCGGATCAAATCCCAACCCGTTAAGAACCCGGGGAACAATGGTTCCGCCTCGGCAAAAGAAACTAATTGCCTGTATTCAATAGGTTTCTGAATTAAGTCAATTCCATGAAGGGCTACATTTCCTTCAAAAGGATTTATACCCGCAATAATTTTCATCAAGGTAGTCTTACCTGAACCATTATTTCCTTTTATCCAATGTGCGCCATCAGGAAGTATGAGATTTGGGATATCAAGAATGACTCGCGAGCCATAAGCCTTTTTGAGATGGGTAAGTTGCAGCATAGAGAATTACTTCCGAATAGTACGAAATGTATTCGAATTAGTTTGTGTAAAAATGATTTGCACTTAATCAGTCAGACACTTATTTCTAACTGTTATTTATTCCTACTTTAGGTGTGATGGTTGACAGGCTTGAAATAGGGAAAAAATGGTTCGAAGAACAAGGATGGTCTCCTTTTAAATTTCAATTGGAAGCCTGGGCAAATTCCCTTGTAGGATTCAGCGGATTGGTTAATGCTCCTACAGGAAGCGGAAAAACTTATTCGCTTTTGATTCCAATTTTATTAGAGAGTGATAAGGGTAAGCGAAAACCAAAAGGCCCGACTGCAATCTGGATAACACCTATCCGTGCGTTGGCAAAAGAGATTGAATTATCTGCGAAGCGTGCTAAGGATGAACTTAATCCAACCTGGCGGATTGGTGTGCGCAGTGGCGATACAAGTACCGCTGAACGCGCGCGACAAAAAGAAAAACCACCCGATTTTTTAATCACGACTCCGGAAAGCCTGCATCTTTTAATCTCACAAAAAGGGTATGCTGAATATTTTTCCGACTTAAAAACCATTGTGGTGGACGAATGGCATGAGCTGATTGGCTCAAAGCGCGGTGTGCTCATGGAACTGGCTTTATCCCGGTTAAAAACCCTTTCACCTGGCTTGAAAATCTGGGGCATCTCGGCAACGATTGGAAACATGGAACAATCGCTTCAGATTTTGCTGGGGAATATGCCATCGGAAAAAATAAAAATTATCAAAGCCGACATTCAAAAACAGGTTGAAGTAGTCTCTATTTTTCCTGATGAAGTGGAGCGATTGCCGTGGAGCGGTCATCTGGGAATTCAGTTGCTGGATAAAGTGATTCCAATAGTTAAGAAAAGTACCAGTACACTCATCTTTACCAACACGCGTTCTTTTGCGGAAATCTGGTATCAGAAAATGTTGGATCGTGCGCCTGAACTTTCAGGACAGATTGCCATGCATCACGGCTCGATCAGCAAGGAGTTGCGTGATTGGGTGGAAAATCAATTGCATTCCGGAAAATTAAAAGCGGTAGTATGTACATCAAGTTTAGATTTAGGGGTAGACTTCAGACCGGTGGAAACCGTTATCCAGGTTGGGAGTCCGAAAGGTGTTGCACGATTTTTACAACGGGCCGGCCGCAGCGGGCACCAACCCGGGGCGGTTAGTAAAATATTTTTTTTGCCGACCAATTCACTTGAGCTAACGGAGTCGGCTGCTTTACGCGAAGCGATGAACCGGAACATTGTTGAAGATAGATTGCCTTATCTCCGTTCTTTCGATGTGTTGATTCAATACTTAATTACGCTCGCTGTGTCGGATGGATTCAGGCCAACCGAAATTTATGAAGAGATCAAAAGTACAATCAGCTATGCTTCTGTAACGGAGGATGAATGGAATTGGGTGCTGAATTTTATAACTACGGGTGGAGAGGCATTAACAGCATATAATGAATACAGGAAGGTAGTTGTTGAGAAGGGAATTTACCTGGTAGAAAACAGTCGCATCGCTTTTAAGCATCGCTTATCTATCGGCACCATTGTAGGCGATAATTTATTGTATGTAAAATACGTGAGCGGAAAATTTTTAGGTACGATTGAAGAATACTTTATCTCAAGCCTAAACATTGGCGATGTATTTTGGTTTGCCGGCCAGAGTTTAGAGTTGGTGCGGATAAAAGAAATGGAAGCCCATGTAAGAAAATCAAAAAAGAAGTCAGGGAAAGTTCCTTCCTGGCAGGGCGGACGAATGCCGTTGTCTTCGCAGATGAGTGAAATGATCCGGTTGAAAATTGATGAGTCGGCAAGAAATAAAGAAACAGATGACGAGATGCGTTTCCTTCGGCCGTTGATGGACTTACAGAAAAAGCGATCCCATCTGCCTAAGCAAAATGAATTTCTGGTGGAATACTTTCAAACTTCGGAAGGTTATCATGTGCTGATGTATCCCTTCGAAGGCCGTTTTGTGCATGAAGGAATGGCTGCGTTGATTGCTTATCGCATGGCACAAATTACGCCCATCACATTTTCTATCGCCATGAATGACTATGGATTTGAATTACTCTCCGACCAGGAGATACCGATTTACGAAGCGATAGAGACAAACATTTTGGGAAATGAAAATTTGATTAAGGATATTCAGGCGAGTGTCAATGCTACCGAAATGGCAAGGCGAAAATTCAGGGACATCGCGGCCATTTCCGGATTGATTTTTAAAGGCCTGCCGGGAAAAAGAGTAAAAGAAAAACATCTGCAATCATCTTCTCAGTTATTCTTTAATGTCTTTCATGAATATGAGTCCCAAAACTTATTACTGCAACAAGCATTTGAAGAAGTAATGGATTTTCAACTGGAAGAAGCCCGGTTACGAAAAGCACTGGATCGGATAGTGCATCAGAAAATTATTATTACCGAACCCGAAGTGCCCACCCCGTTTGCTTTTCCGATTATGGTAGACCGCACTCGCGAGAAACTGACCTCAGAAAAATTAGAAGACCGGATTAAGAAAATGAAAATTCAGTTTGGGGATTAAAATAAAAAATCAAACCATATAGGCACATAAGAAACATAGAGTTTAAGGATCAACTTCATTCTATATTCTATATGATTCTGTTTGGTTAGCATAGAGCTAATACTCAAAAACTAATCCTATGGCTCTCCATATGGTT
>CAZNRJ010000334.1:0-4558 GCA_964574945.1 uncultured Ohtaekwangia sp.
TCGAACATCCGTCCTGGTTTGTCAACGATCAAAATGGACGCCTACCTAAAGAATTTCAATCTCGCCCTTATTAATTGGGAATTAAATCGTCAGGAAGACCGGAAGCGGCCTCCCGTTAAAAAAGAAAGAAAGGTCTTTAGATAAACCAAAGAAAAAGGTCGCGCCTGAAATCAGCCGCGACCTTTTTTATTCCCTGTATTCCCTGCGTACTAATTAGATTTTTTTACAGAACCACCGCTGCTTGAGTTGGTATTCGTTTTAGCAGGAGAACCACGGTAGCGAATGTTACCGCCACTGCTGGCCTGTGCATTTAATTCTTTAGATACGGAAATCTTAGCGCTTCCACCACTGCTTACACTCGCCCGGGCTCTTTCACTTTCAAGCCCATACGCATCAACCTCACCCGCACTGCTCACTTCCACTTCAATGCTTTTGGTACTTCCTTCCAGCACTACATCGCCTGCGCTGGATGCCTCTACAGTCACAGTTTCTGCATTGACAGATATCTCAATGTTAGCGGCACTTGAAGTACTAATATCTAACGAGTTAGTGCGGATGGTGCCATCCGAAAACACATTAGCCGCAGAGCTTGCGTGAATTTTGTTCAAATTAACATAGGTAACATACACTTTTACATTCTTGCTGCGATAGCGCCCATCCTTCATGTGGATTTTTAAATAGCTGCCACTCACCTCAGTCAGCACATTTGAAATGCTGGTACCCGTCACCTCCACTTTTACACTTTCCTTGTCTCCTTTTTTCAGGTAAACGTCAATTGCTTCAGCAGCCTTTATTCCAGAGAAAGAACCCACCGAACGAACTTCACTTTCCTGGCTGAAGGCGGTAAAAAAAGCAAGGGAAAGAGTTAAAGCACTCAAAAACTTCTTCATAAACGTCTTAATTTATCATAATGACAAGGAAACAAAAGATAGGTTGCTTCATAAGCCCCATTCGTTATTTTTTTGTTTGTGTGTAAGAAATATTCATTTTTTACCCTAAATTTCGAATATAGTCTCGCTATATTTCGCATCAAAACTAATATCCACTATGATTAAAGAACAATTAAATGTATTAATCAACCTGGCCGCCAGTGATCGCAGCGTTGGGGAAAAAGAAGCCAAGGTAATACACATGATTGGCAAGGCCAATGGCCTTACAAGAGATGAGGTTGAGGCGATGATGAAAACCCCGAAGCCTATTGGCGACCTGAGTACACTTTCTGAAGACCAACAGTTCGAAAACCTGTATCACCTCATTCAGCTAATGAAAAGTGATGGCCAGGTTTTTAAAAGTGAAATTCATTTTTGCGAACAAATAGCCGAAAAACTTGGCTATAAGAAGGGTGTGGTTGGTGAACTTTCTTCACGTATTTACTCTGACCCTACCATTACTGCCGATCGCAAATTACTTATGGACCGCGCCCATAAATTCCGAAAGTAGATCTTATTAGAAATCATCTCAAAAATACTTTGTCATCGCGGACAACGATCCGCGATCTCGGAATCCGTGCAAAAAAACGAGATACCGGAATAAATTCCGGTATAACAGATACTCTTGGAGTATTTTTGAGATGACTTATAGCTATTACATAGGAGCCACGCCCCGCGAAACGCGTGGCTTTTTATTTCTTTTCGTACAGCACCTTACCCCCTAAAACCGTCATAGCCACTTCGGTGGCAAGCAATTCCTTATCCGGTACAGTCATCAGGTCTTTTGTAAAGATGGTGAAGTCGGCCAATTTACCGGGTGCGATCGACCCTTTGATGTTCTCTTCAAATGCACCATAGGCGGCATCTAAGGTATACGAACGAAGCGCCTGCTGACGGGTCATTTTTTCTTCAGGCTCATATCCGCCCTCCGGCTCGCCTTTAAGCGTTTGGCGGGTAACCGAGGCAAAGAAAGAAGCAATAGGATTAATAGGTTCAACCGGAACATCTGTGCCATTAACAATCACAGCCCCTGATTTTAGTAATGATTGCCACATGTAGGCACCTTCCTTTATCCTTTTCTCGCCCAAGCGGTCAATAGCCCACGGACGGTCGGACGACATGTGGACTGCTTGCATGGCTGGAATAACACCCAGTTTTCCGAAGCGGGGAATATCAGCCGGCTGAAGGTGCTGGGCATGTTCAATTCTAAACCGGTGATCTTTTGACTGTTCCTTATTCTCATTAAAAGCGATCTCATAGCGATCCAAAATTTCTTTATTGGCACGATCTCCAATGGCATGGGAGCAAACCTGGAATCCATACTTCAATCCTTCGCGGGAAATCTTCATAACAGTATCCATTGAAAGTGTAGCCATGCCACTAAAATCAGGGCGGTCAGTATAAGGTTGCATCAACCAGGCTCCGCGCGAACCAAGTGCACCATCGCAGTTTAATTTGATAGAGCGAATGGTGAGTAAGTTAGTTGAATCAATCTCGGGGCCTTTTTTAAACCAGTCATAAAGTAGTTGGCTATCAAACCCGGTTAACATTACATACAGGCGTGTGTTCAATTTATTCTCAGCTTTGAATTTTCTAAAGAGTTCAATATTGTCACGCGAAACCCCAGCATCATGAAAGCTGGTAATACCGTTACGCAAGCTTGCCGCTATGGCCAGCTCCAGCGCCTGGGTTGCAGTTTCTTCAGATGTTTCAGGAATAAACTTGCCAATTAAATTTTGTGCCCGTTCATTAAACAAGCCTGTCGGGTTACCCAATTCATCTACTAAAATCTCTCCGCCCTCACCCATATTTTTTCCGAGCTTCTCTATCGAAAGCTGGTTCACCCCGGCAAGTTGCATAGCCCTGGCGTTGGCAAAACCTGCATGACCACTCGCATGTCGTAGAAAAACAGGATTATCGGGCGACACAGCGCTTAGAAGATGATGAGTAGGAAAACCTTTAATTGCCTTTTCAGGTTTTGTTGTCCATTTATCCTGGTGCCAACCTCTGCCAACTATCCATTGGCCAGGAGGGGTTTTGGAAACTGCTTCCTTCACCTTCTCTACCATCTCTTCATAACTCTCCACACTGCTCAAGTCAAGATTGAGTTCACTAAAACCCAGGCCCATAAAATGCCCGTGCCCTTCAATGAAACCCGGGGTCATTGTCTTGCCTTGCAAATCAATTATCCGGGTATTCCCGCCCTCAAACTTTGCGAGCCCCATTAAATCACCTGCATAAACAATTTTATCACCAATCACAGCAACAGCTTCTACTGTGGGGTTTGCCTCATCTACCGTATAGATCGTTCCACCACGAATAATTAAATCAGCCGGAGTTTTCTTTTGCGAACAACTGATTGATCCGATAAGGAGAACAAGAATTAATATGCGGACAGAAAGGGTTGATTTGGATCTCATATCTGGTTTGAATTATTCCCTAAAGTAAGAAGCAATTCAGTTATTCCACAGCAACCATTCTATCAACGGTACAATAATTAGGGGTTTTGTATCTTCGCAGCCAGCATGAAGTAAATTTTTTGGTGCAGGAAGGTGACAAGAAAGAACTTGACAAAGGCAAAATATATATGCAAAAATTATTTGACGACTCTAATAAAAAGTAAATGAAAAAAATTCTTCTAACCAGCATCATTGTTGTACTAGGCTTACTTCAAACACATGCCCAGGAAGTTGGACTTTCTTTTTCATACTTCATACCACGAAACGGATATTTCTCCACTCCTATCAGCCCGTTTTCCATACGAGGTATTGGATTTAACCTGAATAAATACATTGCTTTGGAAACCGGGGCTTCGCTCTACAGGATGTCCGGTCTTAACATCATTGACTTGCCCTTTGAAACTAAAGATGCGTTGCTGGGCCCAAACTTTACGCTCTTCGTTCCTGCCGAACTTGTTATTCAATTTCAAGGGAAGCAAGTGGAATTTGATATTAAGGGCGGTGGTTTCTTTTTTTACGGGTTTGATCAAAAATTGAATTACGGAAATTTTGATCGCGCCATACGCGCATCCGAGAGCTGGGATGTGGCTAATGCCGACTTAAAGTTTAAAAACAACCCGGGGTTTGGTTATCACTTCGGGGCTGAATTAACCTTTAATGTAACGCGCCAATTCGGAATTTCTATTGAAACAAATTACCTGATGGGTTCATCTAAAATTCCAATGACCGGAAATTATATTGGCGGCTCGTTAAATGATCCGCTTCAAACACTTCCTGTAGATTACAAAGATGCGAAGGTTGATTTTACAGGCCTGGAATTTTCAATCGGGGTTATCTTTTCGGGACGTTAGCATCTTCTCCTCCAAATCAATTCTTCGTACAATTCTTAATTGGCTGAGATTGGTTTTAGCCTGAATATCAAGCAATGCTTGTTTAGCCAACGCGTATTCATAAAACTTGCCCACCATCATTAGTGTATGGTTCTCAACTTCTATTTTTTCGATCCCATAGAAATCTAAAATCGGATTATGGGCAGAGAGAGAATCTGAATCTTCCGGCTTGTTCAATCGAATTGAGTAAACCAATGTATCATGATGGGAAAATACTCTTTCCGGAACATTAATATTATGCTTGTTATAAAGTGTGCGCGAATCTCTCGCGAAAAGCGTC
>CAZNRJ010000335.1:0-4550 GCA_964574945.1 uncultured Ohtaekwangia sp.
CGTTATTTCTGCAAACATAGCCAGTGGTGTACCGATCAAATCGACCCCGCGCACCAATTGATCAGGTCTTCCATCCGTATAAACGCGATACACTTCCGTGGGAAAAATATTAAACGCATTGGGATTAAACCGATCGGTTGTTGTAAACCCACCCACTACACTTTTAAAATAATAGCCGTATGGTTTGCCTTGTTTTTTCGCTTCCGCGATCAACATCTTTCTCAGGTCAGTAAACGGAACCGGTTTGTTTGTTTCTACAATCAAGTTGGATTGCCTGGACACCGGATCGGAACTGGCATCGGCCCGGCCATGGCCATTGGATACTTTAATCGTTTCAAGGGGTGAACGGGACATCAAAAATGTTTTCAATACACCTTTATCAACAACTGTTACACGCTGGGCCTTTACACCTTCATCATCGTAGCGATAAAACCCATTCAGCGGCTTTCCATCAAACTGGGACCGTGTGGGATCAAACACAACACTTAGTGTTTTATTTAATACAGGATGATTAATTTTCTCTTTAAAGGTTTGGCTATCCATGTCATTGCGCAACCGCTCACCTTCTACCCGGTGCCCAAAAATTTCATGAAAGAAAACCCCGCCTACTTGTGCATCTAAAATAGCAGGGCCGCTATACGGCTCAGCCAGGGGCGCCTTCTGCAGTTCAATCAATTTGCCAATCACATTATTTACTTCTGCCAGCACGGCATTGTCATCGGGCAAACCCGAAGGGGTAAACGCAAAAAACGAACTATGCAATGGAACAATATCGCCATCGGTAGCGCGAATGCTTGCGCTGATAGACAAATAAGCATAGCGCATATTTTGCACGATCTGTGTGCCTTCGGAAGAGACAAAATATTTTCGATCGCTTACCAATTGAAGGCTAATGTCACCCGTTACAAGATCTGAATGTTTCAAAAATGGTTCAGAGTATTTTCGGACTTTATTCTCCCACTCCGTTTTATCAAACCAGGATTCTGTGAGTGGTTTGTCAAAATACTTTTCAACGGGTGCTTTTGAAAAATCATCGAACTTACTTTTTGTCGGTTGGATTGTATTTTTAACGGATCGGTAACTTTCGAGCGCGCTGCGATAATTATTTTGCGTAGCCCGCCAGATGGAATATTGAATTGCTTCTTCGGAATCATCTACCGCAATCTGTATCGCGCGACCACCGTCCATGCCTTCATTGCCCCACCTGCTATTTGCTGCCGGATGTGTATTATCCTGTTGATAATTACCAACCCGGACCGTGGTAAACAGCAACCGGTTCTTACTTGAATGAGACTGAACCAAGCTGCCGAAAGAAGACTGAAGTTGCGTATAAGCCATGTCATTCACACGATACGAAATAAAATAGGGCGGAAAATCAGCCTTGCTAAATCCGGCTACTTCACGGGTAAGCTCTTCATTCAAAACGGTAAGAAGAAAGTCATCTTGCGCAGAAGCTGTGCAGATAATAAATAAACTAAGGAAAAAGAAGAGGAAATTTTTCTTCACTGGCAAACGGGATTTAAATAAAAACGAATGGTTGGGTTAAAAAATTCTTACAACCAAAAATAAAAATAAGGAAATATTGCGGATTAGGTAAGTCTTAATATTGATGAAACGCCTCCGAAACAAAACTCAGCACAGTGGGTAACGAGGTTCTCCAGTATGTCCAGGTGTGGGCTCCATCGCGCACACGAAATTCATGAGGGATTTCCTTCTTCTTCATCGCAATATGGATAAGTGAGTTTCCTTCATACAGAAAATCATCATCGCCACAATCAATATACCAGCGCACGGCTTTCTTCTGGTCGTCTTTAATGTTATTAACCAACGAAATTGCATTATGTTTATTAAAGTACGCTTCAATCTCTGCATCCGTTCCTTTCTGGTTGCTTCGTTCAAGTCCTGCTTTTGCATCGGCTAACGTAAGCGGGCCAATGTAAGCGCTTAACGGACAGGCAGAGGAAAACAATTCAGGACGATGCAAGGCATACATAAATGAGCCGCCACCGCCCATGGAAAGTCCGGCTACTGCACGAAAGCGTTTTTCCTTTTTAATCCGATAGGTCTTTTCTATAAACGGCATGAACTCATCGAAAAAGAAATCTTCGTAGCGCCATTCATTTTTTAAATCGTTGAAGTAGCCGCGCTGCCCTGTATTTGCATCGGGCATCACAATGATCATAGGAGTCGCAGTTCCATCAGCAATAGATTTATCGGCAATGTGAAGGACTTCGCCAAACTGAACCCAGCCCGTTTGATCATCACCCGCGCCATGCAATAAATAAAGCACCGGGTAGCTTCTGTCAGAAGTCTCATAATCCGGTGGTAAATAAATGGCATACTTGCGATCACCTTTTAAAAGTTTGCTGGGCAGTGTAAGGTTATCTTTTACTTTCCCGGTTTGGGCAAGTAATGCACATGATATTGAAAATGCGATAAGGAATAAGATTAATCTTTTCATAAAGGATTTTTTTAGATGCTGGATACTGGATACTTGTCGCTTAAATCCAGCAACCAGTATCAAGCATCCAACCTCAAGAACGAAAATAATATGCATCAGACCAAATAGTATTATTTTTATGCGAAATGCGATTTTTCTTCCACATTGGGTTTAACGGGTTTAAGTACCGGGGTTGGCAGCGCCAGTCCAATGTGGGAAGTGTGCAGGAAATAATTGAAGATACCCTGAGTGGCATTTTAAAGGAACCTGTCTCCATTATGGGTTGCGGTCGCACCGATGCACAGGTACATGCCAGCCAGTTTTTCTTCCACATGGATGTGAAGGATAAGTGGGATTACGATCTTCTGTTCAGACTTAACAAACAACTTCCCGGTGATATTGCTGTTTTTGAAATTCTTCCGGTGGAAGATAATCAGCATGCCCGGTTTGATGCCACGCAAAGACGATACGACTACTTTATTCACACTTATAAAGATCCTTTTCTTAACAGCATTAGCACATTGTATTTAGAACCCAGTTTGAATTTAGAAAAAATGAAACAGGCGGTGGCCTTGTTAACACGATACAACGACTACCGGGCATTTTGTAAAACTCCCGATATGCATCGCCATACGATTTGTAAAGTTACTTCAGCATTATTGTTTGCAGATAAAAACGGTGATCGCTTGCGGTTTCAAATTTCTGCCGATCGTTTCCTGGGGCGGATGGTGCGCTTCATTGTTGCCAAACTTTTGTTGATTGGAAAGAATGAATTGAGCCTTGAGGAATTTGAAAGCTACTTCATTACACGCGAGACCCCGAAGATTTTTGAACCCGCATTTCCGCAAGGTCTTTTTCTCTCCAAAGTGACATACCCATTCCTGGAAGTTCCCGTTCGAACTTCCTTTACATCCATTGGGCATCCTGAAGATGAGTGGTTGGTTTTGTGAGCTTGCGCAGATAAATTGAAATGTTTAAGGAGAAGAACTCCAAGGGCTGGGGACACTGCGAAACAGAAATTTATTTCCCAAACCTGTTTCCTGCGTGAGATAAAAGCATGAAATTTGACGGAACCTGAATCGTCAACATCACGTATAGGAAAGTATGATTAAGCCTATTCTTTACCACAGCTTTGAAGAGAAAGCCAAGCTTGAAGCAGAGTTGTTTGGCAAACTTACGCCCAGGGAACGTGAACGGGCTGCCAAAGCCTGGATGGCCGTAGCTGCTTCTGTGAAGACCGTTAAAAAAGGCCGGAATGGAAAAAATTATCCTAAGCTCAAAAAATAAAATCACATGAATACGGATGAGGTGTTAAAGCAGTTGATGGCTGTAGTGTGCGGAGCTTTGGTTATTTTGTTTTGAGCGTTTTCACTTTTATCCTAATTGGTTCTTTAAGGACAATGGTAAACTTGAAATCACAATTTGTGATCTTAGAAATGATAAAGGGATCAATTTGGCGTCTTCTTTAAGGAGGAACGAAATATGAGCAAGAAAAAAAAGACCGAAGTAACATTAGCTGAAGAAGTTCTCTATTCGCATATTTATGTTATCAGAAAGCACAAAGTGATGCTTGATTTCCACCTTGCTGAACTCTATGAAGTTGAAACCAGGGTGCTTAACCAGGCCGTTAAGAGAAACTTTGACCGTTTTCCCGAAGACTTTATGTTTCAGCTATCCGAAGAAGAATGGCGATCTCTAAGATCACAATTTGTGACCTTAGAGGGACGTGGAAAATATCCAAAATACCTTCCCTATGTCTTTACCGAGCAAGGCGTTTCCATGATTTCCAGTGTACTCAACAGCCCTCGCGCCATTGCCGTAAACATACAGATCATGCGGCTTTTTGTAAAGATGCGGCAGATGATCATTGGCTACAAAGACCTGCTTAAGAAAATAGAAAAGCTTGAAAAAGCCCAGATGGAAAATAATGAAGACATAGTTTCCATTTATAAAATCATTAAGGAACTATTAGAACCTGCCGTTAAAAATAGCCCGCCAATTGGGTTTAAAATTCAACAAAAGAATGAGTAGAAGCATAGCCAGCTTTTTTTATGCCCTACAACACACTCTTACTCCGTGCCAAATATTTATTAAGCCACCGCGCATCCCT
>CAZNRJ010000336.1:0-4523 GCA_964574945.1 uncultured Ohtaekwangia sp.
TATTCATAGAACGTTCCCCAGCGAACTCCATTTTTGAATGTGCCTTCTAATTGCAGCTTTCCATTTTGAAAGAAGCTGCGGTATTTCCCTTCTAAGGTCTGATCATCGCTGGCCAGCACTGTATATTCCTCATGCAATTGTAAATGCATGGGATCGTAATAGGTTTTAACTGATTTCTGTGCAGTAGCACTAACTGAAGAAAGAAGAAAAATATAAAAAACAATACGATGCATGCTTAGCTAATCTGGGTAAGAGTCAAACTAAAACGATCATGTGAAACTATTGTTGTTTGATTATAACTTCTCAATAACAATGGCCGATGCGCCACCGCCACCATTGCAAATACCGGCCACACCAATCGTAGCATTGTTTTGTTTCAATACATTGGCTAAGGTAATTGTGATTCGCGCTCCGGATGCACCCAGCGGATGACCCAGTGCCACTGCGCCACCATTTACATTCACCTTATCGGGATTGATCTTCAAAAGCTTATTGTTGGCAAGCGCCACGGTAGAAAACGCTTCGTTAATTTCATAATAGTCAACATCCTTTTTGTCAACTCCGGCAAGTTTCATGGCTTTAGGAATTGCCAACGATGGGGTGGTGGTAAACCACATCGGGTCTTGGGCTGCATCTGCAAAGCCCCTGATTTTTACAATGGGAGCTAAGCCTAATTCTTTCGCCTTCTCTTTACTCATCAGGATTACAGCGGCCGCACCGTCATTAATGGTTGATGCATTGGCCGCTGTTACGGTACCTTCTTTTGTGAACACAGGTTTTAGTCCCGGGATTTTATCGAAGTTTACATTTTTATATTCTTCATCTTCGGCAAAGATTGTGAGATCTCCTTTGCGACCGGTAATCTCAACAGGAACTACTTCTTCTTTAAATTTTCCGGCAGCCCATGCAGCTGCAGCTCGCTTATACGAGTTGATTGCATACGCGTCCTGGTCTTGCCGGCTGATGCTCATTTCTTTTGCGGTGTTATCGGCACATACACCCATGGCACAGCGGTTGTAAACATCCGTCAAACCATCATAGGTTAATCCATCCAACAATTCGCCATTTCCATATTTGTACCCGTAACGGGCCTTCATTAAGTAATAAGGAATGTTTGACATGCTTTCAGCGCCTGCTGCTATTACAACATCGTTGTGACCAAGCATAATTGATTGTGCACCAAGCATGATTGCTTTCATACCGGAAGCACATACTTTATTAACAAGCGTACAGGGGATTTCATACCCCAAACCCGCACCAACGGCAACTTGCGTAGCAGGGGCCTGGCCGAGCCCGGATGAAATCACATTGCCAAAGAATACTTCTTGTATCAATTTTGGATCGATGCCTGCTTTGCTGATGGCACCTTTGATTGCAATTGACCCAAGTTGCGTGGAGGATAAACTTGCAAGGCTTCCTCCAAAACTTCCTATGGGAGTACGCGCGGCAGAAACTATATATACTTCTTTCATATCTTTAATTTCACACACAGTTGACTGTCGACTGACAAACTGTGGATTTTTTTACCAATCCGGTTTGCCTTTATCTTTTGGCTTCGTAGCCTTTCGTTTATTCTGTTGCAGGTATTGAATTTCCTGGTTTTTCATTGCTTCAAGAATCATCTGGGCTTTTTCTTCACTCATCTCCATCTGCTTTAGCTTATCAGAAACAGAAGGAGGGGTTTCTTTTTTTTCTTTATTTTCCTGCTGATCTTCTTTTTCCTTTTTCTCTTTACTTTCTTTCTCCTGCTTTTCTTTTTCGTTTTTCTCCTGCTGATCCTTTTGGTCTTTGCTTTCCTGGTCTTGCTTTTCTTTATCCTGCTTGTCCTGTTTGTCTTTTTGATCTTGCTTCTGATCCTTGTTTTGGTCTTTCTGATCTTTATTTTTCTGGTCTTTGTTTGGATCGTTTTTCTTTTGCTCCTCTTCCTTTTTCTTCTGCTCTTCCAATTTCTTCTTTACCATCTCATAATTATACCGCGCATCTTCGTTGGCAGGGTTGGCCTTCAGCGCTTGCTTAAAGCTGGCAAGGGCTTCTTCGTATTTGTTTTGTCGATTGGAAAGTACCCCCAATTGTTGGTGCGCAACAGATCGAATAGCTGCATCTTTACTTTGGGTAAGGGGTTGATAGCTGAGAGCAGTATTTACAGTATCGTCAGATTGAAAGTAAGCATTTGCAAGATTCAAGCGAACCTCATCTTCATTCACGCCAAGTGAATCTACCAAACTTCTGTATTTGGAAATGGCAGTTTTAAAATCTCCTTTTTTATAGGCTTCCTTCGCTTCTGATTTTAGCGAATTGATTTTACCAATCTTTCCGGGATCGATAATCAATGCTAACAAAATCAACATTAAAACCTTCATCGCTTACTATTTAAATACTTACTGTCTTCACACTCACCAACACATCCAACGCCAGCAGGATTAAGGCTGCTAACAAAAAGTAAAAATAGCGATTTGCAGAGACATCCACCAGACGGGCATCCCGCACCTGGCCTTCAATTTTATTGATTGAGTTAATCAATTTGTTCACATCATTCCGTGACGCATTGATTTCGAAATATTGACCATCAGTTTTGCTGGCCAAATTTTTTAATGATGCCGGATTAAGTTTTGAGACAACGGTATTTCCTTGCCTGTCTGTCTTATATCCTTTGGCTGTGCCGATCTGGCTTCCTGCTTCCGTACCAACGCCTAACGTAAATAGTTTAATGTCACGATCATCTACCTCTTTAATAATGTTCTCAGTATCTTCACCAAAATCTTCGCCATCGCTGATTAAAATGATTACTTTCGATTTCTGCTGATTGCTCGGACCCTCCTGGGCATCCAATTTTGACAATGCCATTTTTAATGGAGGACTAAAATCAGTTCCACTGGCAGGAACTAAATTTGTGTTCATTGTTTCGATAAATAGATTTAATGCATTCTGATCATACGTTAGCGGGCACTGCATAAATGCTTCCGATGAAAAAATAATCACGCCCACGCGATCTGAATTAAAAGCGGCCACAATTTTCTTCATCTCGAATTTAACCTTCTCAAGGCGGGTGGGCTGCACATCAAATGCGTCCATGGATTTTGAAAGATCCACACAGAACATAATATCCTTACCCACCGATTTGATTTCGCGCTTCGAACCGCCAAACGTTGGGCCGAGTATAGAAACGATAAGCAGAAGCAGGACTGCAGTCCGTAAAATCAATTTGATAAATACTGTTGAGTAGGGGGTGTTGAGAGATCGGCTGATCTTAATAATGCGCGCCAGGTATAATCCATACCCCAATATGAATACCCCAACAAAAACTCCTTCCATCCACCCGAATTCCCGAAACAATGTCATAATAAAAATCTCATTGCAAATTTACGAAAACATATGTTACATGGGGCTGACCAAAAAGTCAAATAAATTGAAATGTCTTTCCGGGCTTGACCCGGAATCTTGATTAGTCCTTGTAAACAAGATCGCGGCTCAAAAGACCGCGATGACGAGAGACTTTTTGGTCAGCTCCACGTCTATTCAAATAGGCTTGCTGCATCCTGATCCAGCATCACATAACCTTCCGAAATCAGGTTAACGACACTTAGAGGAATTTCTTCGGAGGCAATTGTCTTTAATCCCTTCGCTATAATGGCGGCTTTCTTTTTACCGCTGGCCATCACAATCGGTAATTTTGCTTCGCGCAGATGTTTTAGACCCAACGTAATTCCGGTTGAAAGCGAGGTTTCCTTTTCAAAATATTTTTGGCCAACCTGCTTCGTTTCTTCGGCAAGTTCACTGATGTGTGCATAGCTATCGAAAGAAGTGCCGGGTTCGTTCATACCAATGTGACCATTTGTGCCAACGCCTACGAGCATAATGTCTAATCCTCCATTTTCCCCAATCATCAAGTTGATGCGATCGCATTCTTTTTGCAGATCACCTGTTTTTACATTAAAAAATTCTATTTGATTAGCTCCGATGTTCAGTGGAATGAAAAAATCTTTTTGAAGCATGGATAAACAAGAGCCCGGATCGTTTGGATCAATTCCTATCCATTCATCGAGACTAAGAAATGTGCATTTACTTAAATCAACTTCTTTTGCCTGCGTGGCTTTTTTAAGTTGCTCAAAAACGCCAATGGGAGTATGGCCTGAAGCAAGGCAAATGAGGGAGTCAGGCTTTTGGCGGATGTAATCGATAATTAAATCTGTAGTGGCCCGGCTCAAAGAAAGATAGTCGGATAAAATTTGAATTTTCATAAAATTAAAAACCCCTCACATTTATGTGAAGGGTTTTAGTCGGGGCGGCCAGATTCGAACTGACGACCTCCTGGTCCCAAACCAGGCGCGATACCGGGCTACGCTACGCCCCGAAAAATTTTAACTCAATCATTTAAAAAACCAGGTCCCGCTTTTTCGCGGAGTTTATCCCGCGTTTCAGCGGAACCCCGAACATTAAATGAGGCGCGAAGATATAAAAACATCTTCAACTACCAAGTGATCCCAGCTGGAGTCGAACCAGCAACCTGCTGCTTAGAAGGCAGC
>CAZNRJ010000337.1:0-427 GCA_964574945.1 uncultured Ohtaekwangia sp.
CCTGCGTTAGAACAGGAAATAAAACGGTGCGGAAAAAATAATCACTTGTTCGCTTTTCATATTTGCGATTGGAATGTTCCGACAAATGATTTTTTGTGGGATCGCGGTTTGATGGGCGAAGGATGTATTCCCGTAAGGAAGATAAGGGGCTGGGTGGAAGAAACAGGATTTGACGGCTTTTATGAAGTGGAGATTTTTTCCACTAAATTTTGGGAGATGGATCAATCACAATTTTTAAGTAAAATAATAACTGCATACAAAGAAAAATCTTAAGCATGAAGGAGCACAAAGTAGGGATTATTATGAACGGGGTGACCGGCCGCATGGGAACCAACCAGCACCTGTTGCGATCAATAGCCGAAATTATAAAACAAGGCGGTGTAAAATTGGGTGGCGGGGAAACCATTATGCCCGATCCCGTTTTGGT
>CAZNRJ010000337.1:437-4510 GCA_964574945.1 uncultured Ohtaekwangia sp.
AGCGCTCTTTCGGGAGTAAAAAAAATAAGCACCAACCTGGATGAAACATTAGCAGATGCTTCTAATATTATTTATTTCGATTCACAAACAACCGGAAGAAGAGCGGAGGCTGTGCGACAGGCTGTAAAAGCAGGGAAGCATATCTACTGCGAAAAACCAATTGCAGTCGATACAAAAACTGCATTGGAACTTTATAAGCTTTGCACCGATGCCAAATTAAAAAACGGAGTTGTACAGGATAAACTCTGGCTGCCCGGTATATTGAAATTGAAACGGTTAATTCAACAAGGCTTTTTCGGGAAAATACTTTCGGTGAGAGGGGAGTTTGGGTATTGGGTGTTTGAAGGTGACAACATTCCTGCACAACGGCCTTCATGGAATTATAGAAAAGAAGATGATGGTGGTATCATTGTAGATATGCTTTGTCATTGGCGCTATGTGCTGGATAATGTTTTTGGAAAAGTAAAAGCAGTTTCTTGTTTGGGGGCAACCCATATTCCGCAGCGAGTTGATGAACAAGGCAAACCATACACCTGCACAGCCGATGATGCTGCGTATGCAACCTTCGAATTGGAAGGCGGGGTAATCGCACATTTTAATTCTTCGTGGACTACCCGCGTCAGGCGCGATGATTTGCTCACCCTGCAAGTGGATGGAACAAAAGGGTCGGCTGTTGCCGGATTGCGTGAATGTTACATTCAGCATTATGGAAACACGCCAAAACCAGTTTGGAATCCGGACATTGCGCAACCCATAAATTTCTTTGAAGGTTGGTCTAAAGTACCGGAACAGGAATCTTATGACAATGCATTCAAAGCGCAATGGGAGTTGTTTTTAAAACACGTGGTGAAAGACGAACCCTTTCCATGGGACTTGCGTGATGGAGCACGTGGTGTTCAATTAGCAGAGAAAGGAATTGAAAGTTGGAGCAAGCGTTGTTGGGTAGATGTCCCTAAAATATAGCAAGCAAATTCAAGCTATGAAGCAAAGCGAAAAATTAAGTTCTGAGAGTCACCTCCCTTCATCTGGAGAGAAGTCTGTTGCATTGATTACCGGTGGCAGCCGGGGCATTGGTTTGGGAATAGCGCGTCATTTGGCTAAGGCCGGTTTTGATATTGCCATTAATGGAGTGCGCGATGAATCAGCAGTTGGTGAAGCAGTAAAAGAACTGAAAGAGTCAGGGGCTAATGTCATCTATTGCCAGGGAAGTATTTCTTCTTCAACAGATCGAAAAAATATTATAGAGAAAATCAAAACTCATTTTGGAAGATTACATGTATTGGTGAACAATGCAGGCATCGCACCACGGGAAAGGCGCGATATTTTAGAAACAACAGAAGAAAGTTTTGATGAAGTGCTCTCCACCAATCTTAGAGGAAATTATTTCCTCACGCAGCAGGCAGCCAACTGGATGATTGAGCAAAAAAAGTCATCTAATGAATTTGCAGGGTGTATTATCAATGTGTCATCCATCTCGGCAACGGTTGCTTCCATTAACCGTGGTGAGTATTGCATTTCAAAAGCAGGTGTTAGCATGGCTACGCAACTCTTTGCGGTTCGGTTAGGGGAGTTTAATATTCCCGTTTATGAAGTGCGCCCCGGAATTATCAGCACCGACATGACTTCCGGAGTGAAAGAGAAATACGACAAACTGATTGAAGAAGGCTTAACGGTTCAGAAACGTTGGGGGTATCCGGATGATGTAGGTAAAGCAGTTGCTGCGCTGGCTTCAGGAAATTTTCCATATTCCACCGGGCAGGTTGTTATGGTTGATGGTGGTTTAACAATTCCAAGACTTTAGCATACCAGTTAACCAATGGAGCAGCAAAAATTAAGTAAAGGACAATTTCAGGTTGCTGCAACAGGCTTTCTTAGCTTATTCTCATTGGTGGGGATCATGTTTTATGGCCTTCCATTTTTTTACGACTTCTGGGTAGCCGATTTCGGTTGGTCAAGGGCAACCATTACATCGGGTAACGCGGTTGGTAAAATAATTGTTGGGCCGCTGTTTGGATTTTTTGCAGGATGGTTCATCGATCGGTTTGGCCCAAGACGATTAATGCTTGCCGGAATCATGTTTGGCGGCATTGCTTTGATCGGGTTAAGCAGGATGACCACGCTTTGGCATTTTTACCTGTTCTACTTTTTCAATGCATTGGGCTATATGTTTGGTGGCCCATTACCCAACCAGGTTTTAGTGTCCCGGTGGTTTACGCAAAGCAGGGGAAAGGCAATGGGTATTATTTATCTCGGCATTGGCGTTGGGGGCATGTTGGTTCCTCAAATCGCCAAAGCACTCAACACTAATTTCGGATGGCATAATGCACTGGCTGTTTTAGGAGTTCTTATGGTCGTTATAGCTTTTCCTATGGCCTGGTTTGTAAAAGATAATCCTGAACAAACTGAAACGGATATTCATCAACAAATACCCAAAGTTCCTTTAGGGAACATCCTTAAGGGATGGCCATTTTACTTATTGGTTATTGGAAGCGTGTGTTCAATCGGAGCTGTTGCTGGAACGAGTCAAAATTTAAAATTATTTTTAAGCATTGATTTAAAATATTCACAGCAAGAAGCAGCCAATGTTTTGTCCATTGTGTTGGGTGCAAGTATCATGGGTCGTTTGTTAATGGGATGGCTTGCCGACCGGATTGCAAAGAAATATGTGATGATGTTGATATATGCACTGGTGGCACTCGCAATACCCATGTTATATTTGGCGGATGTATCGGGAGTGATTTACATTTTTGCGTTTCTTTTTGGTGTTGCACTGGGAGGTGATTATATGATTATCCCATTAATGGCTGCTGAACTTTTTGGCGTAAAGGTTATGGGGCGCGTGATGGGCCTGGTTATTACTGCCGATGGATTGGCAGAAGCATTCGCGCCTATGTTGGCAGGATGGCTTCGGGATCAAAGTGGAAGTTATGCCAATGGATTTGCAGCTTTGATTGGGTTGGCCATACTCGGAACATTTGTGGTTTCTTTTCTGCCATCCAATCGAAAACAAGTATAAGGCGTACTTTGGAAATTTTTTGAGAATGGATAATTACTGGACTTACGCATAAATGCCACGAAGACACTAAGACACTAAGTTTTTTATCGGATTACATTTAAAAATGAATGTTTTCTTCGTGCTTTTGTGACTTAGTGGCAAAAATCTGTGTAACATCAGTTAATTTATAGAGACTAAATATTTATTTGTATGATTTTAATGGAACAAACCATGCGCTGGTTCGGCCCCAAAGACCCGGTGAGTTTAGCAGACATCCGCCAGGCTGGTTGCACGGGGGTAGTAACAGCATTACACCATATTCCTGTCGGGGAAATCTGGACGACTGAAGAAATAAATATCCGAAAGAAGGAAATTGAAACGGCCGGTCTCACCTGGACTGTGATTGAAAGTCTTCCCGTTCATGAGGATATCAAAAAACAATCGGGAGATTATAAACGTTGGATTGAGAATTATAAAATCAGTTTGAAGAATGTAGCTGCTTGCGGACTAAAAGTAGTCACCTATAACTTTATGCCGATATTGGATTGGATGCGTACCGACCCGCGGTTCACCATGCCCGATGGAAGCAAGGCGCTTCGTTTTGAAAAGTCTGCCTTTATTGCGTTTGACCTGTTTCTTTTAAAACGCCCACATGCTGAGAAAGATTACACTACTGAGGAGATCGCCAAAGCCAAAATCCGGTTTGAACAAATGAGCCCAACGGAAAAGGAAACACTCTATAATAATGCGTTGTTAGGATTGCCTGGCAGCGAGGAGCGTTTTACGGAAGAGCAGATACTAACGGCCCTAAAAACATACGCTCATATTGATGCCAAAAAACTGAAGGAGCATCTTTTTTATTTTCTTCAACAAATTGTTCCAACAGCTGAATCATTAGGACTGAAATTAGCTATCCACCCAGATGATCCTCCGTTCCCGATTTTGGGTCTTCCGCGGATTGTCAGTACCGAACAGGATGCACAAGAGCTAATCAATGCAGCGCCTTCTCCTGCCAATGGGTTGTGTTTTTGTACGGGCTCGTATGGTGTGCGCCAAAGCAATGACCTGCAAGGCATGG
>CAZNRJ010000338.1:0-4497 GCA_964574945.1 uncultured Ohtaekwangia sp.
GCGGCCCGCCTTACCTACTTTTTCATTCATGTGCTCTGCATTGGAAACTGCACCTACCGTAGCAAGGCACTTTACCAATACATTTCTCATTTCGCCAGAAGGCATTTTTAAAGTAGCATAAACTGATTCACGGGCAACCAATTGCACGAATGAACCTGCACTGCGGGCAATAGATGCTCCACTTCCAGGCTTCACTTCTACATTATGTACAATTGTACCAATCGGAATTTTTGAAAGCGGAAGTGCATTACCTACTTCAGGAGCAATGTTATCTCCGGAAATTACAGTTTGCCCTACTTTGATTCCTTGTGGAGCAATGATATAAGACTTCAGTCCATCTGCATAAAACAACTTTGCAATCCGGGCTGTTCTGGTTGGATCATACTCAATTGATTTAACTATCGCAGGAATGCCAAAACGATCACGCTTGAAATCAATCAAACGTATCTTTTGCTTATGACCGCCACCAATGTAGCGCATAGTCATACGACCTGAATTGTTACGGCCACCTGTCTTCTTGATAGTAACTACCAAAGATTTCTCAGGCTTACTTTCAGTTATATCCTCGAAACCAGGGGACAACCGATGACGGGTGCCTGCAGTAACGGGTCTAAGTTTTCTCAACGCCATCGCTTATATAATTATACGTTGCTATAAAAATCAATTACCTCTCCAGAAGCCAACGTAACGATGGCCTTCTTATAACTTGGCTTGCGGCCTGATAATACACCTGCCTTAGTGAATCGTGATTTGAATTTACCAAGCACATTAATTGTATTAACACGCTCTACATTCACACCATACATTTTCTCTACGGCACTCTTTATCTCTACTTTGTTAGCGCTTCCTTTCACCACAAAGCCATACTTACCCTTTTCATTCAAGGAAGAAACTTTCTCAGTAACCAGGGGTTTAATCAAGATGCTCATTGGATTACTGTTTATTTAAAATGTTATCAATCTTTGTTAGTGAACTCTCTACTAAAATCAATTGCTCGGCATTCATCACATCATAGGTGTTGATCTGATCAGCTGTAATAATTTTAGAGTTTTGGAGATTTCTGCCTGACAGAACGATGTTCTTGTTAGCATCCGGAAGAACCATTAAGGTCTTTTTATCCTGTAAAGACAATGACTTAAGTAAGTCTTGAAAATGCTTGGTCTTTGGCGCTTCAAAGTTGAAGTCTTCAACCAACACAATCATATTGTCTTTAGCCTTATAGGTAAGCGCAGATTTACGCGCTAAGTCTTTTACCTTTTTATTAAGCTTAAAAGAATAATCGCGAGGGGTAGGACCGAATACACGACCACCACCTTTAAACTGAGGGTTCTTGATGTTACCTGCACGGGCGCCACCAGTTCCTTTTTGCTTCTTCAATTTCTTGGATGATCCACTGATTTCTGCACGCTGCTTAGACTTATGTGTTCCCTGGCGTTGGTTTGCCAGGTAACTTTTTACATCTAACCAGATAGCATGGTCGTTTGGTTCGATTCCGAAAACCTCACTGCCGAGGTTTATCTCGCGGCCGGTATTTTCACCGCTATATTTTACAACTGCTACGCTCATCACTTTTGCAGAATTATTGTTGAATTTTTTGCGCCAGGAACGGAGCCACTCACTAAAATCAGGTTCTTATCGGCCATGATTTGTACCACCTTAAGGTTTATCACCTTAACACGGTCAGTACCCATACGACCCGGCAAACGCTTTCCTTTGATTACACGGGATGCGAATGACGCATTACCCATTGAACCTGGAGCGCGCAAACGGTTATGCTGTCCGTGTGTTTGGCCACCTACTCCGCTCAATCCATAGCGTTTAACAACCCCTTGAAACCCTTTTCCTTTAGAGGTGCCTACTGCGTCAAGGAAATCCCCTTCCGCAAACACATCCTGTACTTTGATTTCTTTTCCTAATTCAACCATTCCATCAAACTCAGAACGAAAATCCCTGAACTCAACTACTGCTTTTTTAGGGCTGGTGTTGGCTTTTTTGAAATGACCAACCAGCGGCTTGGGGGTATTTTTCTCCTTTCTTTCTCCGAAAGAAAGCTGCACAGCCCTGTATCCGTCAGTCTCAGTGTTTTTAACCTGAGTGACAACACATGGGCCTGCTTCGATGACCGTAACCGTGATATTCTGGCCATCTGGCCCAAATACACTGGTCATTCCTACTTTACGTCCTATTATTCCAGGCATGGTTGAAACCTATTTTACTTGTTTTTAACCTGTTTTGCGGGTTTTGTACCGCAAAAAGGACTGCAAAGATAGGAACTAATATTTAGCTACCAAGAGGGCGTTCAAAAAAATAAACAGGAACCTTATTCGGAGGTCTGGCAAGTCAATCGGATCATAATTAAACAATTCATTTACAGTCACTTGAATATATTTAAACAAACAAATATTTAAACCTGGCTCAAGTTGTAGATGCGATAATTTTAGCAACGCTCAAAAAGGTCTTACTTTTCCCCGGAAATCAATGCAGGATTAATGAGGCAAACTACTTTTTGGAAGGAGGGGATACTATTAGGAACTCTTTTGGCAATCCTGCTGATTCTAAATCTTTCTGTTGGAAGCGTTCGCATTCCAATTTCCGGTCTTATTAGCAGTTTATTTTCCAGCGAAAATGGCGTTTACGAAACTATCCTCTGGCAGTTCAGAATCCCAAAGGCACTCACCTGTATGTTGGCGGGCAGCGCCCTGGCAACCGGTGGACTTTTGATGCAGACTCTTTTCCGGAACCCGATGGCAGGGCCTGATGTGCTGGGACTTACTTCGGGAGCCAGTCTTTTAGTCGCTGCTTTATTACTTGTTGGTCAATTCAATCCGGGTATTTCTGGTTTAATTTTTCAAAACCCCTGGAGCATTGCTTTGGCAGCCAGCACAGGCGGAGCACTTGTTTTCATTTTAATAATCTCAATTGCCAATTATGTTAAGGACAATACTTCGCTCTTAATAATAGGATTGATGATCAGCGCAGCCACTTCGTCTATCGTAAGCGTGATGCAGTTCACCAGTCATGCCGATGATCTGCAGGCATTCATGATCTGGACGTTAGGAAGTGTTGGGAGCACCGGCTGGAGAGAACTTGGGGTACTTTCGTCAATACTTTTAATAGGGTTTATTATTAGTTACAGTTTAATAAAGCCACTCAACAGTTGGCTGCTTGGAGAAAACTACGCACGAAACCTGAATATTAATCTTGATCGGTCACGCTTTTTTATTGTAATAGCAACGGGCCTTCTTACAGGTGCAGTTACTGCTTTTTGTGGCCCCATTGCTTTTGTTGGATTAGCTGTTCCTCATCTGGTTCGGTTGGTCATTCCTATCACGAATCACAAAATGTTAATTCCGGCTGTAATGGCGGGCGGAGCAAGCTTACTTCTGGGGTGCGATCTGCTGGCACAAATTCCCGGAAGCACACAAGTGCTACCCTTAAATGCTGTTACCTCTATGATTGGTGCGCCTGTTGTAATTTGGATGGTTATCAAATCAAAAAGAATAAGTGTCTGAATCCAACAACATAGTATTGAGTACAACCAATCTGGTTGTTGGTTATAAAACCGATAAAAAGGAACACACACTTTTTGATAACCTTAACCTGAAATTGAAGCCGGGCGAACTCGTTTGCTTTATGGGCTCCAATGGGGTTGGTAAATCAACATTAATACGAACACTGGCCGGACTTCAGAAACCATTGGCCGGAACAATTGAAATTGTTAATCAATCTGTGGCCGTTGTTCTTACGGATCGAATTAATTCCGCCTTAATGACGGTGTATGATTTAATCACCTACGGCCGGTACCCCTACTTGAATTGGAATGTCTCATTATCTGCTTTTGATCACGAGTTAATAGACAATGCGATTCAGCAGGTGCATCTTGAATCCATTGTATCCAAAAAACTTTTTGAATTAAGTGACGGGCAACTTCAAATGGTTATGATTGCCAAAGCACTTGCACAAAATACTCCCATCCTGTTTTTAGATGAACCTACAGCTCACCTTGATTTAAACAATCGTGTTGAGATCATGAATATCCTGCGCACACTCTGCCGTACTTCAGGTAAATCGATTTTGGTAGCCACGCATGATCTTGATCTTGCTTTGCAAACTGCAGATCGTATCTGGTTGGCAACCCCCGATCGAAAAATAATTGACGGCTTTCCTGAAGACCTGGTGTTAGATGGCACCTTTGATCGGGTTTTTCAGTTTAAAGGCTTTGATCTCAAAACCGGAAAAATGACTCATGAAGCTTTCCGCAAAACTTCCATACATTTAAAAGGCGATGGTCATCATTATCTCTGGACCAAAAATGCGCTTGAGCGAAATGGGTATGAAGTCAATGAAAAAGCTCAACGCGTTGTAACCATCACAGAAGAAAAAGGTCAAACGATTTGGTCGATTGATAGTTCCACTTTCAAAACAATTAAGGACTTGTTGGAGAATTTAACCCAGAATTGTCATTAGAAAGTAAAACTTAGGGGAGTACAGATTGAG
>CAZNRJ010000339.1:0-4483 GCA_964574945.1 uncultured Ohtaekwangia sp.
TTTGTCTAATGTGATATTCAAGGCTATCGTGTTTATGGTTTCATTTTTTTTACGCGCTTGTAGCGGTAAGAATTAATGAACCCTCCTGTCGGTAAGTTTGATCACCGGCCGGAGGGTTCAGGTTTTTGTGCGGATGAAGGGACTCGAACCCCCACGCCTTGCGGCACCAGATCCTAAGTCTGGCGCGGCTGCCAATTACGCCACATCCGCATAAAGTAGCCCTTTGAATTAAAAAATCGGCCTTTTTTGTCAAAGGGAGTGCAAATTTAGGGAATATTCGTTATGATTAAAGACAAGTTATAAAAATCGATTTAAAGTTTACAGGTACGTGGTAATTGATGCTGTTGAAGAGAAAAAGGAGATAATTGGGCGCTATAGAAGGCTATTGCGTCTTGCTAAACCTGTTCTTAAAGAAGGTGATGCCAAGCTTATTAAACGGGCCTTTACAATGGCTATGGAGGCGCATAAGGATATGCGCAGAAAGTCGGGCGAACCTTACATTTTCCATCCACTGTCCGTAGCTGAAATCTGTGTTCAGGAAATTGGTCTTGGCACCACGTCAATTATCGCTGCTTTGCTGCATGATGTGGTTGAGGATACAGACATCCAACTCAAGGATATCGAGCGCCTGTTCGGCAAGAAGACAACTAAAATTGTAGATGGCTTAACGAAGATTAAAGGAGCCTTTGAATATGGGTCCTCTGCCCAGGCGGAGAACTTCAGGAAGATGCTCTTCACTCTTTCAGAGGATGTAAGGGTCATTCTTATAAAGCTGGCCGACCGGCTGCATAACATGCGCACGCTGGAAAGCATGCCCCGCAATAAACAACTTCGGGTTTCTTCTGAAACTATTTATTTATATGCGCCACTCGCGCATCGGTTGGGGCTTAACGCGATTAAGACTGAGCTGGAAGATTTGTATTTACGATTTACCGATCAACCGGTTTATCAGGAGATTTCAGATAAAATTAATGAGAGCCGTGCTTCGCGAAATAAATTTATCAAGCAATTTGTGCAGCCCCTGAAAGAGGAGTTGGATAAATTGAATATTGAATACGAAATCAAGAGTCGGCCTAAATCGATATTCTCTATCTATAGCAAAATGCGAAAGCAAAATATTCCTTTCGAGGAAGTTTTTGATTTGTTTGCAGTGAGAGTGATCCTTGAAACTCCTGTAGAACAGGAGAAATCGTTCTGTTGGCAGGTATATTCAATTGTAACAGATTACTATACGCCAAACCCGGACCGCCTTCGCGACTGGATCAGTACACCAAAAGGAAATGGGTACGAATCATTGCATACAACCGTAATGGCTAAAAATGGGCAATGGGTCGAGGTTCAGATCCGCACGAAGCGAATGGATGAAATTGCTGAAAAGGGGTATGCCGCTCATTGGAAGTACAAGGACAGCGTATCGAATCACGAATCCAATCTTGAAAAGTGGTTAGTTAAAGTTCGTGATTTGCTCGAAAAACAGGACTTGTCAGCCCTTGAGTTTGTTGATGACTTCCGGGGAAATTTATTTAATGAAGAGGTATTTGTTTTTACCCCTAAAGGCGAATTAAAAACACTTCCTATCGGGGCTACCGCGCTTGATTTTGCATTTGACATTCATACCGACATTGGCGCGAAGTGTATTGGCGCTAAGGTGAACCAAAAATTGGTTCCCATAAATCATTTATTGAAAAATGGAGATCAGATAGAGATTCTCACGTCATCCAAACAAAAACCAAACGAAGATTGGTTACGCTTTGTAATCAGCCCCAAAGCCAAATCAAAAATAAAAGAACTCTTAAAGGAGAATAAGCGATTCCTTGTGGATGAGGGTAAAGAAGTGCTTACAAGAAAACTCAAGCAATTAAAGATTGATGGCAACAGCCGGGTGTTTGAGCAGATGCGTGCGTACTTCAATGTACCCTCTCAGTTTGAATTACACTTCCGGGTTGGGAAAGGTTTAATAACTGTAAATGATTTAAAACGATTTAAAGACTTTAAGCCATCATCTCCACTAAAAAATAAATCTCATTCCGAAGTTCAGGATGTAAAAACAATTGAGCAAGAGATCAATAAGACTAAAGGCCGGCTTGAAGATACCTTATTGATCGGTGAAGACATGGACATGGTGGAATATAGGCTGGCCAAGTGCTGCACACCCATTCCTGGCGATGAAGTTTTTGGTTTTGTAACGGTTAATGAAGGAATCAAAATTCACCGCACAACCTGCCCTAATGCTACGGAATTATTAGCCAATCATGGTAACAGGGTAATCAAAGCAAAATGGACATCACAGCACGAGGTAGCTTTCCTTACGGGATTAAAAGTAATTGGTACGGATCGGGTTGGTTTGATAAACGATGTCTCGAAAGTGATTTCCGAAGAACTGAAGGTAAATATGAGTTCACTTTCATTTAAAACCGATCAGGGTATTTTTAGCGGGGAGATCATGCTATACGTTAACGATACCCGTCATTTGGAAACATTGATTAACAAACTGGAAAAAGTGGAGGGTGTTGTAAAAGTTTCGAGATTTGATTCCCGAAGCAACTAAGCTGAGTTACAAATGAACTGTAGTCTGATAAAGCATTTTGGTGAGCCATCCTTCTCCTTTGAAGAAGGAACGAGGCTTAAATTCCATTATTGTTGTTCAACCCTTTGAGCGAAATACTATATTTGCCATCTATTCTCTATCATGGTATTGAATCAAAAAGTTTTTGACGAGGTAAAACAAATCTTTACGGCTTATTTGGAAAATAAGGAGCTTAGGAAGACGCCCGAACGCTATGCGATCCTGGAGGAGATATATTCACTGGCCGGTCATTTTGATGTTGAGTCTTTGTATATCAACATGAAGAACAAAAATTATCGGGTTAGTCGGGCAACAGTGTATAACACCCTTGATTTGTTGGTTGAGTGCGATTTGGTAAGCAAGCATCAGTTTGGCAAAAACCTGGCACAGTACGAAAAATCATATGGGTATAAACAACATGATCATTTGATTTGCACGGAGTGCCATAAGGTAATTGAGTTTTGTGACCCACGCATTCAAACCATTCAAAGTACGGTGGGAGAATTGTTACATTTTAATGTCATGCATCATTCATTAATTTTGTATGCATCGTGTACTAAAAAGAATTGTGAAAATAGAAAGTCATGAATTTTGCACAGGAAATTAAAGGCAACTCATTGATATTAAGAATATCAGGAGATTTAATTGGAGAAGATAATGGTACTCAACTGATTTCAGCGGTGAATGATTCACTCAGTCATCAGGTGGGTGTTTGTATCATTGATATTTCAGGACTGCGCTATATCAATAGCAGTGGCATTGGAGTCCTCATCACGATTCTCACAAAATTTAGAAATAAAGGAGGGGAAGTATATCTGATGAATCCATCCGAAAGCGTAAATAAATTATTGGTAATAACTAAGCTGAATGCCATCTTTCAGATTATCAAGTCGGAAGATGAAGTAAGCCAGAAAAAATAACGGTGCAATCTTTGCGCCTTCGCGCGAAATAAATAATACTAAATGAAAGTAGATGTTCTGTTAGGTCTTCAGTGGGGCGATGAAGGCAAGGGTAAGATTGTTGACGTGCTGGCGCCAAAGTATGATGTGGTAGCGCGATTTCAGGGTGGTCCCAATGCAGGTCATACACTTGAGTTTGATGGCATCAAGCACGTTTTGCATCAAATACCTTCTGGTATTTTTAGGGAGAAAACGCGGAACATCATTGGCAACGGGGTGGTGTTAGATCCTATCGTTTTCAAAATAGAAATTGAGAAACTGGCTAAGTATAACCTTAACGTTAAAGCCAATCTGTTCATTTCAAAAAAAGCAACCCTCATTGTTCCTACTCATCGCTTGCTCGATCAGGCTTATGAAAAAGCGAAAGGTGTTGATAAAATCGGATCAACCTTAAAAGGCATTGGTCCCTCTTATCAGGATAAGATTGGTCGTCAAGGATTGCGCGTGGGCGATGTGCTTTCAAGTAACTTCGAAGCAAAGTTTAAGAAGCTCACGGATATTCATCTTGAAATTCTAAAAAATCATTCAATTGAATTTGATTGGAATGAGTTGCAAGCTCAATTTTTTGAAGCCATTTCATTTTTGAAAGAGTTTAACCTGATTGATAGCGAATATTTTATTAATGACGAATTAAAAAAGAATTCGAGCGTGCTTGCCGAAGGCGCACAAGGTTCTCTTCTTGATATTGATTTTGGAAGTTATCCATTTGTCACAAGCTCTAACACAGTAACAGCAGGTGCGTGCACTGGGTTGGGTATTGCACCAAGTCGTATCGGAGAAGTGTACGGAATTTTTAAAGCCTATAGTACCCGGGTAGGGAGTGGGCCATTCCCCACAGAACTAATGGATGATGAAGGTGAACGAATGAGAAAAGAAGGAAATGAATTTGGTTCCACCACAGGAAGGCCTCGCAGGTGTGGCTGGATTGATCTCCCCTCATTGAAGTACTCCATTATGA
>CAZNRJ010000340.1:0-4473 GCA_964574945.1 uncultured Ohtaekwangia sp.
CTTTGGCGGAACCATGGAGATTACGGGAGTAGATCACAGCATCAGTATGAATCGGGTGAAGGGAATAGTAGACTCTATCCCAAACTATTACCCCGAAATGAAAGTAGCGCTTCCCGAAGTGAAAGATGTATGGCATGGCTTACGGCCTTGTTCACCGGATGGATTGCCTTACATCGGCAAGTCTTCGAAAATAAAAAATCTTACGATAGCCACCGGGCACTCCATGATGGGGCTCAGCCAGGGGCCGGGCACCGGAAAATTGGTTTCTGAAATCCTCAATCAGGAAAATACAAGCGTAAACCTGGCCGCATTTAGCCCGCAGCGATTTGATTTTTAAGTGCATCTCTAAAAACACCTTGTACCCTTCTCTTTTTGGAGAAGGGTGACGGGTTGAGGCGCTAAGAAGAATTGTTTTTAGAGATACCCTAAAATTTGTCTTAAACTTTATTAAAGGTGTAACCATCTTCCTGGAAATGGAGTATTATTGTTTAAGCCCTTTTAAACCCGCTCGTCATGTTTAAAAACAACCTCAAAATCGCCCTCCGTAATTTATTTAACCAGAAGCTTTATACTACCATCAATATACTTGGTTTGGCGGTAGGAGTAGCCAGTTGCCTTTTGATTGTGCTGTTCGTACGAAATGAGTTTTCGTATGATACATTTTTTAAAGATGGCGACCGTATTTATCGCATGGTGCTTGAAAGAAAATATCCAAATCATTCAACCTATTATGCAATCATTCCTCATTCTTTTGCCCAAACTGCTTTACGCGATTTTCCTGAGATAGAACAAGCGGCCAATCTTTTTGGCTTTGGCGATTTTTCGATGAGCAGTTTGATGAAGACTTTATCCTGATTGCCGATAGTGCATTCTTGCCAATGTTCAGTTTTGAATTGTTGAAAGGAAATCCCGAAACTGTGTTAAGGCAAGCCAATGAATTGGTGCTAACCCGGGAAATGGCCAAGCGATATTTTGGAGATGATGATCCGATTGGAAAAATAATCCGCGGAGGAAATCAGGAGTATAAAGTCAGTGGAGTGCTTCAGGATATACCTGATAACTCGCACTTTCATTTTAATGCTGTGCTTGCAACAGCCACCTTTCCATTTACCAGGCGCGAAAATTTTACTTCCTTCTCGGCTTATACTTTTTTCAAGTTAAAACCCAATGCCGATGCGGCTGCACTCGAAGCGAAGTTTCCTAAAATGGTGGATACGTATGCTGCCGCGCAAATTGAACGCGATTTAGGTAAGTCGTGGGGCGACTATAAAAACGAGGGAAATGGATATCGTTATTTTCTGCAAGCGTTACCAGATATTCATTTAGACCCAACCCACCTTGAGGCACAGATGAAACCTTCGGGCAACCGCACATCCGTGTTTATCATGATAGCCGTTGCTATTTTAATTTTAGTGATAGCGTGTATCAACTTCATGAACCTGGCCACCGCCCGATCCTCAGAGCGGGCAAAGGAAGTAGGCGTAAGGAAAACGATGGGTTCTTTCCGTCAGCAACTGATTGCGCAATTTCTTACTGAATCATTTGTGCTTAGTGTAATTGGAGTGCTCATTGCTGTGGGGCTCGTGTATTTCTTACTGCCCTTTTTTAATAGCCTTACCGGCAAGCACTTGATCCTTCCGATAACGGTAATATCTGTTGCCGGCTTGTTGGGCCTTGCTTTGGTAGTGGGCTTGCTCGCGGGTATTTATCCGTCTTTTGTCCTTTCGGGATTTAACCCCGTGGTGGTGATGAAAGGAAATTTTACCAGCAGCGCTAAAGGTAAATGGATTCGTAATGGATTGGTGGTGTTTCAGTTCTGGATTTCCATCATGCTGATGATTGGAACATTAGTCATTCAGCAGCAGATGGAGTACATGCAAAATAAATCGCTGGGCTTTGATAAAGATCAAATGCTGATTGTAGAAAAGTTCTTTACGATGGAAAGCCAAAAGCAAAAAACGTTTTTAGAAGAAGTCAGGCGCATGCCGGAAATCGCAAAAGCAGCCGGCTCATCGTCCATGCCGGGTAAAGAGGATGATTATTTTGGAATTCAGTTTCAGCCGGAAGGGTCTTCCGAAATCCTGACTACCAAGAGCATGATTATTGCCGATGGATTGGAAGAGACGCTGGGCTTCACCCTGCTGGAAGGAAGGTTCTTTTCGGAAGAAACGAATGATTCACTTTCCGTTATGCTTAATGAAAGTGCCGTGAAGGTGATGGGACTGGAAAATCCAATTGGCAGAAAATTAGTAAACGTACAGCAAGACAATGAAGGAAACCGGGTGGATAGGATTTATACGATAACCGGCATTGTAAAAGATTTTAATTTCATTTCGTTGAAAGAAGAAATAACCCCGTTGGTGCTGCAAAGCAATGAGATCTTTGGCGACAGAGTTGGGTATGTGATGGCGCGCGTAAAGGCCGGCCAAATTCCATCGGCTATTCAGTCCATTGAAAAATTATGGAAGCAAACCAATCCTGAACAATCGTTTAAATTTTCTTTTTTAGATCAAAACATTAATGCGCAATATGAGAGCGAGCAAAAATCAGGTCAGTTGTTTGCAGTGTTCTCAGGGTTGGCAATTTTTGTTTCCTGCATCGGGTTGTTTGCGTTGTCGGCATACATTACCAGTTTGCGTACTAAAGAAATTGGAGTGCGGAAAGTGTTAGGCTCTTCGGTAAGCGGTGTCGTTCTCCTGCTGTCGAAAGATTTTACCAAAATGATTTTGTTAGCGTTTGTGCTGGCCGTGCCGGTTGCCTGGTATGTGATGGAGAACTGGTGGCTGCAGACATTCGCTTATCGCATTGATATAAGTTTGTGGATTATTTTTGTTTCGGGTGCAGCTGCCTTGCTGATTGCCTGGATAACGGTGAGCTATCAATCGATAAAAGCAGCCATTCAAAACCCGGTAGGTTCGTTAAGGAGTCAGTGAGGTGTATTAAACTGGGATATATTGACTGCATGCCATATCTCTTCTGTCCACGCAGTGTCTCTCGTGAGTGTAGGATAGTGTGGCGGAGAGGACGCTGCGATTGGCGCAACCGCAACGTCCCCATTCCCCGCGCATGCCATTTGTACGGGAGACATTGTGGAGACAAGAATTATTACGTTTATCGGGTAAGAAGCATCTCTCTAATAAAAAGTGAGATGCTTTCTTGTTTACAGATGGATACAGTGCAGGCTAAAGGGATGCTTGTAGAAATGGGTCACCCATAATCGGGTGCGTGAAAGTAAAATAAGCATTAGCTTGCAAACTCAAACCCTGTAAGTATGGAATTAGGCATTGGCATGTTTGGCGACAACCACTATGATGAACAGGGCAAGCCCCTTCCGGCAGGCGAGCGTCTGCGCGAGCTGATCGAAGAAATCAAACTGATGGATGAGGCAGGCATCGAATTTTTTGGCATCGGTGAGCATCATCGCCCCGACTATGCCGTGTCCGTTCCGGAAGTGGTGCTGGCCTCGGCAGCTACGGTGACAAAAAATATTAAACTCGGCAGCGCGGTCACCGTACTGAGTTCCACCGACCCGGTGCGTATCTACCAGGGTTTTGCCACGCTCGACCAACTCAGCAACGGACGGGCCGAACTGATGGCCGGCCGCGGAAGTTTTACAGAATCATTTCCGTTGTTTGGTTATTCACTGAACGACTACAACGAACTGTTCGAAGAGAAATTAGAGCTGCTGTTGAAGATCAACCGCGAGGAGCGCATTACGTGGAAAGGAAAATTCAGGGCACCGTTACAAGACCAGCAAGTGTTGCCAAGAGCGGTGAACAATCACTTAACTATTTGGTTGGCCGTGGGCGGCACGCCTGAATCAGTCGTGCGCGCAGCTAAGCTGGGGTTGCCTGTGATGTTCGCCATCATTGGCGGTAACCCGGTTCAGTTCAAGCCGCTGTTTCAATACTACAAAGAGTTATACGAACATGCCGGCCACGATATGAAGAACTTCCAGGTGGGTGTTCACATGCACAGCTTTTTTGGTGAGAACAGTAAACAAACGGCCGATGCGTATTATCCGGTGTACTCTGCCCAAATGAATCGTGTGGGTGCAAGTCGTGGCTGGGCTCCTTTTACACGCAGCCAGTATGAGCAAGGCCGGGGCAAGGATGGAGCCTACTTGTTTGGCGATGCCAGCGAAGCCGTGGATAAAATTCTGCACATGCACGAAATGTTTGGGCTCAACCGTTTCTCCGCCCACATGGATGTAGGCGGCCCTTCACATGCCATGCTGATGAAGTCGATTGAAATTTTCGGGACGAAGATTGCACCAAAGGTGAGGGAAGCGATGGGAAAGAAATGATCCGCCAATAAAGTTTGCATGCCAGGTTGGGATAGAATCCCGCGAATCTCCAGGCGTATTGGTCAAGAAGACCAACACGGGCGAGAGGAGACATTTGAGTTGTACGTTGATTTCGTACAACTATATCTAAATTTGTTGTGGAGTTCAAGCAGGGTACAATTTGTACC
>CAZNRJ010000341.1:0-1584 GCA_964574945.1 uncultured Ohtaekwangia sp.
TACACCGCGGGTAACATCGTTGTTGGCTCCGCGAAGCGCTTTGGTAGCATAGCTATAAGCTTTATAAGGATTTCCTTTCCAAAGAGAGATAGTGGCCAGGTTGGCATTCACTTCAGGGGTTTCGTTCAATTTTGCTGCTATTTCAATTTGAGCGGAAGCCTTTTCTGCATATTCGCTGGCGCGTGAAGGATTTTCAGCAGCCAATGTCAAATAAGAAGCGCCTAAGTTGTTGTGTGCATTCCAGTTGCTTCCTTTCTTGGTAGCAGCTTCATAGATAGCAGCCTTTTCTTCGGTTGAAGGAGTAAGCGTTGCCGAGTACATCAGCTCTTCAAAGCTAAGGGCATCAGCCTGGGCCTGACCTGAAGTAATTTGCTTTGCCAACACTGAAATTTCAGCATCTGTTTTCTTATCCTTAATGGTCAGGATTTCAGTTTTTGCAGTACGCAAGCCAGGGTATACTTTACCGAACACTTTATTATAAGTCTTCAGTTTCTTCATTTGTTTTTCCTGGTCTTCAAACGAACCACCGCCATTAATGATGTTCAAATATTCTGACTTTTCATCCGATGTAATTCCATCATAAGCAGCCAATGCATTTTTGAATTCAGTCCAGTCGTCAACTACTGGCTTAAGGATAAATTTAACTTCATCCGCCAATCCTTTATAATCGTATTTTTTCATTTGAGCGCGGTAGTATTTTTCAATAGCCTTGGCACGCTCTTCTGAGAGTTTAGTGTTTATACGTTCGGCACCTTCTGGTGAGTGGGTACCGGTGATGGTTACTGTGCGGGTTACGTTTTTAGAAGCGATAAAAGCATCCAACTGCTTTCCTTTGTTAGCCCTGGTTTCAGAAGTCCGAAGTACTGAACTTCCTCTTTCGAAAATGAAATCAGGGATAATCACAGGGGTAAGTTCTTCCTGGTTGTTGTAACCATGATCTGCGAAAGCGGCATAATATGAATTTTGAACCAATTTGGAGGTGGTGATAATACCTGTTGCCAGGGGCATGCGAGGAGTAGTCTTAGACTTGGTTCCTTTAGAGGCAACGCCTTGAATTTCGATAGTTCCTACTTTATAAGCATCCTGGTAAGGGAATGAATAGGCTTTAGCAAGTTTTACTTCTTCTACACTGCTGTTAGGATAATCCTCTGCGCGTGCAGTAACAGGATCGAGGGCAAGTTCACTTTCACCGTACTTATAAAAAGTATTGATGGTGTAAACGGTTCCCTTTTTTAACATCTTAACAGGAAGATTGCCTGAAAAATCAAAGTTGACAGTATCCTTATGCACTTCAAGTGGATTAGGTTTTACTTCCAGTTTTTGATCTTTGGCAGCTTTGATCATTTTCGGCAGGGTACAACTCGAAAAGCTAAGAGCCCCAATGATCACGAATGCGTAAAATAATTTTCTCATGGATTTTGATTTATGGTTTCTGTAAGCGAGGTGCAAAGTTAACTTTATACCCCTTATTTATGCAAAAATAGTCAAAAAAATTACAAAGCGACCGCTGATAATAGATTGCCGACCGCTTATATTTGCGGAGAGGCTTTTAAATCGTTAGAAAGACATTTACTCAGGTAAATG
>CAZNRJ010000341.1:1594-4464 GCA_964574945.1 uncultured Ohtaekwangia sp.
GAAATGATACAAAAGTATTATGAATGATTTAGTAAAGGGGATTCAGAATTTTTTTGAGAAGCAGGCATTTGGGGTTTGCACTGCGCTGGGCGAGAAGATGGGAATAGCTACCTCTTCCATTCGGTTGTTTTTTATTTATGCTTCTTTCCTTACGTTAGGGTCGCCCATTATAGTCTATCTATCTATTGCGTTTGTATTGAATATGCGCAGCCACATGCGCAAGCGCAGTACTATTTGGGATTACTAAAACCCGTTTAAGTCGTTGAAGGTTTTCTTCCCTGACAGATAGTAATCTGCAATCAGCAATCCATTATACTGTTTGGCTACAGTGAAATGTGGCACTAAGGCAGTCAGCTTCTTTCTCTTGGACAAATTATATGGCAGGTTCCAAAGTGAACTACCGATTGCCCTGATAACGGCTCCGAAATCAGCGGATGATCCCCGAATTAAGAATGTTAATGCTGCAGTAAAATCGAGCAGAATCCTCAGGGGTAGTTTCCACCATAATTTGCCTGCCGGCAGATGCTTGACAAGCAGGCAAAATCCATTTCTAAAATTAAGATAAGTTTTATGAGGGTTTGACCTGGAAAGGGTGCCGGCCCCTACATGATAAACGGTGCTGCTTCCCACATAGTAAATGCTATGGCCTGCACGGTTTAATCTCCAGCATAAATCAATCTCCTCCATGTGGGCAAAAAAATCTTCATCCAATCCACCTGCATTGTGAAAAATATGCGAACGAATAAACAGGCAGGCCCCCGTGGCCCAAAACACATGCTGAGTGTCGTTATACTGACCATGGTCTTTTTCAAGATGGGAAAAAATCCTTCCCCGGCAGAACGGATAGCCAAGTGAATCGATAAAACCCCCACCGGCACCCGCATACTCAAACGTATCTTTTTGATGATAGGAAAGTATTTTGGGTTGTGCTGCCGCGATGGACGCATTGCTTTTAAAAAGTTTTATGATGGGATCAATCCAACCGGCAGTAACTTCTACATCTGAATTTAAGAGAACATAATATTCAGCCTCAATTTTTTTTAAAGCGAAATTGTAACCCCCGCAAAAGCCAAGGTTGCTACCAATTTTTATGATTTCAACACTTGGAAATTCTTTTTCAAGGAGTGATACGGAATCATCGGTTGAGCCATTGTCGGCTACAATAATGTGAGCAGCCGTACTGTGAGCAATTACAGAAGGTAAGAATTGTTGAAGAAAATTTCTTCCATTGTAATTCAGGATAACAACGGCTACCTCGGTCATCCCATTAAGCTGCTTAAATCCATGCCCGGGATATTGGGAAGGAGGCCATCCGTGGCTTTCTTAAGTTCTTCTTTCGCAACTCCCTCAACTTCTTCGTTGGCTTTATTCACTGCGGCTACCACAAGGTCTTGCACCAGCACTTTATCATCGGTGCGTAAAATAGCTGCATCAATATCGATTGAGATCACCTGCTTTTTTCCGTTGACAGTAACTTTTACCATTCCGCCCCCGGCTTCCCCGGTGGCCTGCACCCTCACGAGATTATCCTGGGCTTCTTTAATTTTGGCTTGCACCTCCTTCATCTTTCCCATCATCTTCATCATGTCAAACATAGCGTTGTGTAGTTAGTTGATTGAACAAAGGTATAGATTACTAATGTTATGCAAAGCGGAGTTATCAGTTTGAGCTTGCTGGACGAAACTATTTTGTATTCTTCAGGATTACTACGGTGCTTCCGCGCGAGAAAGTTCTTCCGGCAAAGTCATTGATCGTTGCATTCCAAACATAGGTGCCTTCCGGTAAGGTGCGACCGTTAAAACGACCGTCCCACGGTTTATTTTCATCTGTAAAAAAAACCATCGAACCCCAACGGTCAAATATTTTCAATTCCATTTTTACAATGTAATGACCGAGCACGGTAAAGGTTTCATTTTCCACAGGGCCAACCCCATCCGGAGTAAATGCGGTGGGATAAAAAAGGTTTGCTTCCCTTGTTACAACAACGCGGTTCGATACAGAATTGATGAGCCCGGTTTCATTTGGCAGCGCTATGATTTGATATTGAACAACCTGGTTTATGGCATCGGGCTGATCATCCACCCACATAGTGTCTGTACCCAGGTCGATTGTCAGCATGAGCCCGCCACTCTTATCATACTTTTGAAGCCTGTAATTACTTACTCCATTGCGCCACCCTTTGAGTGACGACCAACTTACAGTAATTACATTTTTGCTGTCTAATGAAGCAGACAACCGAACCGGACAAACAAAATCGCCAGGTTTACTGGCATTATTGCATTTATCTCCGTAGTTGATTTGATAACAAAACACACCTTCTGTTGTATATCCCGCATCAACAATATTGGTATTTGTTGTTTTGCCTAACAATTCAAACGAAGAATTATTCTGATTGCGGAGAACGGCATACTCATCAACGGTAAACAAGGGGTCTTGTAGCCAGGTTAGGGTCACTTCATTTCCATCAACTACAGAAGAAACATTGTTGATAGCGGTTGGACTTACAGTTGTAAAAGCTTCCCCGCATTTTTCGAGAGAAATACTTCTTGTGCCTGCAGGATATATGTTGATAATCTGGTAACAATAATTTGTTTTGCAGGTTACATCAACATCATTTAGCGAAGAAGGCGCCCCGGGAATGATTGTATATGAGCTTCCATTTCTAATTATTTCGGTGGACGCAACACCCAGGGGCGAACTGGCCCAGGTGAGCAGGTTGGCGCCATTATTAATTGCCAAATCAAAATTATGACTGCACACCGGAAAGGAATATGTGTTGGCATTCAGGCACGGATCAAACGAGCTTAACCGGAAGCAATAAAAATTATTTTCCGTATTCAGGTTGCCGATCGTAACGGTATTCACTCCGT
>CAZNRJ010000342.1:0-4449 GCA_964574945.1 uncultured Ohtaekwangia sp.
TATAACCCCACAAAATCACTTCACTGGTGTTTTGATCCATGTTAAGGCTTTTCATAACCAGCATAATATATTTCACATAGTCAGAAAACTGTTTGATCAAAAACTGGTTGTAATAAACAAGCTTCCCGTCCTTAACCGCCAGAATATGCAGCTTAAACCGGTCGACATAAATATAAAGCGGTGAATCAGACGTTTTTGCAGAATACTCTAATACACCTTCAATCAGCGCGGTTGATTGATGAACAATGTGAACCTGGGTATTGGCATAAATCTGCTTAAACCAGGTATGCAATTCTTTTTGAATGGCAAAAACAGTAACGGCATCCAGCTTAACATTTATGCAATCAAGAATATCTTCTTTGGCAGGATCAACGTGTGCATTAAACTGCAGGTAATCCGCAGCAGCTTCTTTCACAAAAAGCGAGGCCGGAACCTGTGCGAATTTTGTATTCTTTATTGAAATCCAAACGGCTTTCCAAAACCCGGCCTGAAGCACCGGGTGCGCATCAAAAAGAACTTTGAATAGATTCTGCAACTCATCATGCGAACTCAAGTCGCCAAGCACATAGTCTTCAAAAAAAAGGATGCGGTTGTCCTGGGTGTCAACAATACCGATCTGCAGATCCCTTACGCCAAGTTGAACCAGTAGCTCGTACTGATGAAGTTTTTCTTCATCAAAACGATCATCTTTGATCTTCTTTATAAGCTTAAAACCAAGCGCAGTAGATTGCAAAGTAGTTTGTTATTCCCAATTACCTGAAGTTGAAATATCGAAACGAGAACCGAAGTGGAGTGGTTTACGATTCTTAGCCTCATTGCTCTCCTTGCGAATTGGGTTAACAGGCTTAGGATCTTTTACTTCGATCACCTGTACCTTCAAGCCACCTTTTTCAACCACCCCAACGAAGATGTCAAATTTTAAACCTGGTTTACCAGGAACTTCCCCTAACGTTGCTAAGTCAACATTGGGATCGAACATGTAGTTTGTTAAACTCATTAACTGCTGGCCTTTTTTCAACTCAGCGCCAACCTTAACGGGTTCAAGTTTTGTAATCGTGCCCTCTTCCTGCATAGGGGGTTCGTTTACTTTATCGCCCACGCGCAATGAATAAGTTTTTTGATTTTTGATTACACGGTCGCCCTCCTTTACCTTGAAACCAAGGAACGTACCTATATCAGGAGCGTTTACATAATAGGTCTTTTTGAAAATCCTGTCTTTAGCGGAAATGAAGCCGAGGGTATCTATAATTACCTTCACTTCTTCCACTCCATATGCCTTTTGGGTAATTTCTTCCCTGCGCTGTATGATAGGTACCTGACCGCTTCTGATGAAGTTGGCAAGGGAATCCCAGTTTGATGTATATTTCTTGTTTACACTTTGGAACACAATCTCGGCTTCCCGTATCAATTTCAGTTTTTCAACAATCGCACTTTCTGTAGTTGAAATTGATTCCCGCTCTTCAATTGTGCCTTGAACACTTCTATAAAGCAGATAAGCAAGAAAAAGACTGGCTAAAAGAAGAACACCAGTTAGGATTTTTGTCAAGTTCATTGGTTACAGGTTTAGCTTGCAATTATAAATATTTTATGGCGTTTAATGCAACCAATTATAACTTAAAATAGCCCCTTAAATCGACTATTTTGAAAGGATCAGTCACTTTTTTGAAAATGCTGTGCAGTTCTCCTGATTTCACCCTTTCCAGTTCAGTTAAATCGAAAAACTTTACCTCTTGAATGATCTGATTCTCACCCATTTCGGGATCAATTCCTTTTTTTAGCGTTCCGCCCGTTACAATTACTGAAAAGAAAAGCTCCAGGGCGTGAAGAGGCTCATTCATAAACTCACAAGCGAACAGAAAGTCACGCATTTCCACGATTAATCCCGTTTCTTCTAAAAATTCTCTTTTTAAGCACGCTTCCGCGGATTCGCCAAACTGCATTCCGCCTCCCGGTGGAGCCCAAAAACTCCCAATCCCTACATGGGAGTGATTGATCAGCAGGATTCCATTTTCTGTAATACAGATTCCGCAGATCCTTACTCTTAGTTGATTTCCAAAAGTTTGGTGAACCACATTAGGCATAGTTGCGTTAAAAATTTTAAAGTCACTTTAAAATAAAGAAAGTACCTGTTAGTTCTATATACATCGAGATATAATTTTAATAATGGTATGAGGAGATTGATCCTGATGGTAGCGTGTGTCCTGCCGATTTCTTTTACTGAAGCCCAGGAAGTAAATCAGGTATCCGGCCCAGTGATTACATGGGAAAAAAGTTCGTATGATTTTGGTGATGTTATTGAAGGTGAAAAGATAAGTCACACCTTCACGTTTACAAATACAGGCAATGCGCCATTAGTGATAACTAACGTTGAGGTTACCTGTGGCTGCACAACTCCAAAAGGATGGCCACGCGACCCAATAGCCCCCGGCTCAACGGGCGAGCTCACAGTGGAGTTCAACAGTGCACGTAAATCGGGTAAACAGAATAAAGTGATAACAGTTACGTCAAATTCAGCAGGCACAACCAACCAGGTAATGATTACGGTAAATGTGTTGGCAAAGAATTAGCCTAATTAGATTTTTTAAAAGCTGATAGAAATAAAAATACCCAACCCATTAGAAGAAAAACTCCGCCAATAGGAGTGATAATGGCAAACGAAGTATTGTTTGCCAGGGCCAATGAATACAAGCTGCCACTAAAGAGAATCATTCCCATAAGCAGGCAAAGGGCGCTTGTTGCCAACCATTTGGAAGTAAACCGGTCCATTAAAAGAGCAATGGTCAGCAAGGCGAATGTGTGATAAAAATGGTAGCGCACGGCTAATTCAAAAGTATCTGTCCTGTTATTTTCAATGAGCACTTGTTTGAGTGCATGGGCACCAAACGCACCCAACGCAACTGCGAGAAATCCCGAGAAGGATGCAATTAAAAGTGTTTGTCTTGAGTTGATCATATTAGTTATAATTTCGGGCTCCAAATATTGCGGTGCCTACACGCACCAGGGTACTTCCTTCTTCAATGGCAATTTTATAATCTGAACTCATCCCGATGGAAAGTTCTTTCATTTCAACATTAGCCGGTAAGGTTTGGGCCTTTAATGTTTTGAAGAGATTGTTTATCAACGCAAACTCATTCCTGATTTGTTGCTGGTTGGTAGTAAAGGTAGCCATGCCCATCAGCCCTTTAATTTCAATATGTGAAAAGTTCTTTAATGCATCAGAGTCAATCAATTCTTTAACTTCGTCAGGATCAAACCCAAATTTGGTTTCTTCTTTTGCGATATAAACCTGAAGAAGGCATGAAATTTTGCGATTGATTTTTCCTGCTTGCTTATCAACCTCTTCCAACAGCTTTATTGAATCGATCGAATGGATGAGTGCCACAAAAGGAGCGATGTATTTTACTTTATTGGTTTGAAGATGGCCAATCATGTGCCACTCAATATCTTTTGGCAGCACCGCATATTTTGATGCAAGCTCCTGGGCTTTGTTTTCTCCAAAAATGCGCTGGCCGGCATCGTATGCCTCTTGTAATCGTTCAATGGGCTGCGTTTTGCTGACGGCAACCAATTGGCAGGAACCACTCAACTCCCCTGTAATCGCTTTTATATTATTTTTAACCACCATTTAATAATTTCGCCCGTTCTATATCTTATTTTTCCACTTCAACAAAGTTATGGCCATACTTGGAACCTTACTAAAGAAAGGAATTAAACTTCGGGAAAACCTGGAGCAGGAATATACAGCGCCCATCGAACTGCAAAAAAAGGAGCTAAAAGAGCTGATGATTACCGCCAGCCAGACCGAGTTTGGTAAATATTACAACTTCCCGGATATTCTCACTCACTTTCGAAAAGGGAGTAAGGATTTCTATCTGGCCTTTAAGGGAAACATCCCCATTCATGATTACAATAAAATTTATAAAGATTGGTGGCATCTGTCGATTAAAGGGGCAAAAAATATTTGCTGGCCGGGCCGCATAAAATATTTTGCGTTAAGCTCCGGAACATCGGAGGCGGCATCAAAGCATATTCCGGTAACGAAGGAGATGACCAAGGCAATTCAAAGGACCAGCGTTCGTCAAATACTTAGCTTGTCCAAATACGATTTGCCCTCCAAAGTATTTGAGGCAGGTATCCTTATGATTGGCGGCAGCACACACTTAAATAAAAAGGGAAGTTTTTTTGAGGGTGACCTGAGCGGGATCCAGGCTGCCCGCTTACCCTTTTGGTTTCAACACTTTTATAAGCCCGGAAAAAAAATTGCCTCCGCGCGCAATTGGGATTCCAAACTGAACGAGATTGTGCGTAAAGCAAAAGACTGGGATATTGGTATTGTGGTGGGGGTGCCGGCATGGATTCAAATCCTGCTTGCAAAAATTGTTGAGTATCATAAAGTGGAGCACATTCATGAGATTTGGCCCAACTTGTTAATTTACGTACATGGCGGTG
>CAZNRJ010000343.1:0-4446 GCA_964574945.1 uncultured Ohtaekwangia sp.
CTAAGGGAAGCACGGATTGGGGCGGCCAGGGCGCATACCATTGTGGTAACTAAATGCATTGATTTAACAGTAACCAGCGAAGAACAGGTTCGGGCTTCACTCAAAAAATTGGTCGGGTCAATACCGGTTTTCTTTTCTGAAACAAGATACAAGGCGCCTGTCCCGATAGGTCACTCAAATAAGATAACCGATGAAGTAGTTTTGGTTTCGGGGATTGCGAAAAATGAGCCCCTTGAACATGAGGTTTCAAAGTATTTTAAGGTGCCGAAACATTTCAGGTTTCCTGATCACCATGTTTACACGGAAGCTAATATTGAAGTCATTCACCAAACGGTTGAAGCTCATGGGATTAGTTCAATTTTAACCACAGAAAAAGACATGGTTAAGCTTATTGCCCAGCCTGTTTTTGATTCCGTAAAAAAGAAAAACTGGTTTTATCTTCCTATTCAGGCAGCTTTCATCAAAAATGGTTCAGATTTTGATGCCTTAGTATCGCATTTGGTACTTGATAAATTGAAAGAGGCGCCCGATGCTGAAAATTCAGAGACTCTTTCCCAATTCTGATCTATTTTTGAACGTGTTTCCTAAAAGTTGTTTTGTAATAATCTTCTTATTGCTACTGAGCTTAGCGGCTTATTCGCAGGATAAACCTTTGCCGGAACCCAAACAAATAACAAGGGACACAACCAAACGTGCAGCAGTTGCGCCACCAGCCCGCCCGGGCCGGGGTTCTCAGATTTTAGATGATTCTACCAAAACTGTTTATGGCCCAAAAACTACTCTTTGGATCATGGAGCAAGATGTGTTTTTTAATAAAAAGAACTATAAACCTTTAGATACTACACTCACTAACTACCATCGCTGGACGTATGTTCAGAGATTTAATAACCTATACCAGGACCTTGGCAATATGGGTACTTCCCTCAATCCGATTTTTCCAACCCTTTCAACAACGATTGGTGCAAGCCCGGGCTATCATACCTATTCATTGTATTACGATACGCAAGAGCCTAAGTATTTTGATACGAAATCTCCCTTCACAAAAATATTTTTGGTGTGGGGTGGTGATGGACGGGCGATGACGCAAATTGAGTTCAGCAGAAACATAAACCCACGCTGGAATTTTGGTTTTAACTATCGCCCCATCCTTGCCGACAAGCAATTGCAAAGACGGAAAGGGAATCGGCAGACCATAAGCCACTATTACGATTTTCATACATCGTATAAATCAAAAAACGACCGGTACTTAATTTTTGGAAGTTACAGGCGAATCAGGCACAGGATATTTGAAAGCGGTGGCATTTTATTAACTAAAGACACAACGTTTGATGCTTACTTTAATAAGAATGCCCAACCGTATTTGGTAGCAGCCCAATCCGAAGAGATGAGAAATTCACTCCACGCATTTCAGCAATATCAATTAGCCTCCCCATTTCAGTTATATCATAGATTGGACGTTACGCGACAGCGAAATTATTTTTCAGATACAAGAGCCAGTGAAACTAATTATGATAAATATTTCTCCTACACAAACACTGATCCCGACATTGATACATTGAATGTAAAAGATGGAATTGAATTTAAAACCACCGTAAACGAATTTGGTTTCAAAGGAAATGCTGCGTTTCTGTTTTATGGCTTTTATTATAAAATGCGCATGTACAGCACCTTCAATCGGTATGTGGATGAAACAACACTCTCATTTAAAAATGATGGCATTGAAAACTACGTTGGGGGGCAAATTGCATTTCGGTTTGATTCGCTGAGTGAATTATCCGGTAAGGCTGAGTATTTATTAGGTGGTAACTACCTGCTTCAGGCGAATCTGAAAACACCCTGGCTCGATGCAACCGGCATCAGTTCGTTGGCAAAACCTTCTTTCCTGCCGTTAGCGTATCGGGGTAGTCATAATAGCTGGGTCAACGATTTTTCAGATCCTTTTTATCATCAACTGTCGGCTTTTTTAAAAGGTGACTTTGGAAGTTTTTTCATTTCGCCCGGGGCCACATACACAAACCTTACAAATTATATTTACTATCGCAGCAATGATGTGACGGGTGAGCAAACAGTTATCCCGGTTCAATCATCAGGCAACCAGCAAGTGTTTACACCTGAACTTCGAATGTCGCTTCGGTTTTTTCGGCATGTCTACCTGAGGCCGCAAGTTTTGTATACTTCTTTGCTTACCAATGATGATAATGCAGTGCGCATACCCGGATGGTTCATCAATACCCAGTTAGCTTTTGAAAGCACGTTGTTCAAGAATGCCATACAAGTTCAGATAGGGATAGATGCACATTGGCGCTCAGATTACACAGCCCCCGCGTATGATCCAACGATTCAACAATTTTATATCCAGGACCAAACGGTAACAGCGGCATATCCCCTGATCGATGGATTTTTTAATGGCAAGTTTAAGGGCGGTAAGTTTTTTGTAAAGTATCATAACCTGGTGCAGCTCTTTACTAAAACAGGGTATATACCAACCCCTACATATCGGGGCATGAAAAATATTTTGGATTTTGGTTTTGACCTTATCTTGTTTGATTGATGGAAAAGCATGTGTTGGGTCTTGAGCTGCCCACCGACCCAAGGTGGGTGAATATTGCAGAAAAGAATATTGAAGAGATATTAATTGACCATGCCTACTGCGAACAGAAAGCAGCCTCTTCTTGTATCAGTTTAATTATCACCTATCCTGAAAAGGAAAAATTAGTAGCTGAACTAACTCCGGTAGTGGCAGAGGAGTGGAGCCACTTTGAGCGCGTGCTTGAGCAACTCACCAACCGTGGGTATCACTTAGGGTTTCCCCGTAAGGATGAGTATGTTGATCAATTGCAGAAAATTATAAAGAAGGGCGGGAGCAGGGATCAGCAATTGGTAGAGAAACTATTAATCAATGCGTTGATCGAAGCGCGAAGCTGCGAGCGGTTCAGGTTGCTTTGGAAAGGAATAGCAGATATTGAGCTGAGCAAATTCTATTATGAGCTGATGGTATCAGAAGCAGGCCATTACAGAAATTTTCTTTCGTTAGCGAAAACATATATGAATGAGGACCTGGTAGAAAAACGCTGGCGCGAAATCTTATTACAAGAAGGGGAGATTATGAAAAGTTTAGAAGCACGACCAGACAGGATTCATTAAACCGCAGTTAGCATTACGTTTTTTGCTTTTTCTTTTTTGCTGCCGGAAAGAGAATGTTGTTGAGAATCAGGCGGAAGCCGGGCGAATTAGGATGCAAATTTAAGTCGGTGGGTTCTTCACCTACCGTATGCTGGTAGTCTTCAGGATCGTGGCCGCCATAAAAAGTCCAAAAGCCTTTGCCATAAACCCCATGCAAATATTTTGCTTCCTTGATATCTGCGTTCTCGCCCATAATAGTAACATCCGATTTGATAAGCCTTTTCTTAAAGCCCGTTGTTTGCCCGTAAAATCCTTTAATCACACGTATGTGATTTTGGGTGAGCATGGTGGGGATAGGGTCCCATTTAGCCGAAAACTGAAAGATGTTGAAGTAATCATTATCCTGCCTCAACCCACGATCGGGGAAGTTGTTATCGATGTCTGAAAATTCATATTGATAGGGATCTCGCGACAAGCGAAAATCTGTAAAGGCAAACGTGTTGTCAAAATTTAATTTTTCCTGCGCCTGCGGATCAGCCGCATCTCCATCATACATACGTTCGCAAATGTCAATGCCTTCGGCAGCTAAAGCAATATCGTATGTATCCGTAGCAGAGCACATGGCAAACATAAATCCGCCACCGGCAACAAATTCTTTGATTCGTTTAGCCACTGCTAATTTCACTTGCGAAACTTTGTGGATACCGAACCTCCGGGCAGTTTCTTCTGCTTCCCTTTGTTGTTCGATGTACCACGGATAGTTAGCATAGTTTCCATAAAACTTTCCGTACTGGCCTGTAAAATCTTCGTGATGCAAATGCAGCCAATCGTATTTGGGCAGCAAATCATTTAAGATTTCATCATCGTAAACAACATCATACGGAATTTCGGCATAGGTAAGCACGAGTGTAACGGCATCGTCCCATGGCAATTTTGATTTTGGGGAATACACGGCAATGCGCGGATGCTTCTCCAGCTTCATAATGTCATAATTCAAGGCAGGGCTGGCAATTTCAGTTACAATGGCATTGACTTTAGCTTCGGAAATAATTTCGTAACTGACGCCACGCACCACCAGTTCGTTTTGAATTTTAGGGTTATACGTGCACATAAAGCTTCCGCCCCGGTAATTCAGCAGCCAGTCAACTTCAATGTTATTTTTAAGGATCCAGTAGGCAATTCCATACGCTTTTAAATGGTCGGTCTGCTTTTCATCCATGGGTATGAAGATAGAATTGGCAGAAACCACCCCAGAAAGGGTTAGAAATAAAAACAAAATCCGGAATCGCATCGTTAAACCTCTCATTTAGCTTGTTTGTGTAA
>CAZNRJ010000344.1:0-3282 GCA_964574945.1 uncultured Ohtaekwangia sp.
GCGAAACATTCGCATCGCAGCGAAGGGAGCCTTCTTCCATGTTACCATCACAAATTTCGAGATAGCGAACAAGCTTTCTTATTTCAGTTAACAGGGCATAAGCTTCTTCAGAACTTCGCAGGGCAGGTTCTGTAACAATTTCAATTAAAGGCACACCCGAGCGATTGAAATCAACGAGTGTATCCGTTTCGTTATCTAAGTGAATAGACTTCCCTGCATCTTCTTCAATATGAATCCGGTTTAATGGAATATTTATTTCACCAGCCTTGATGGTGATTGGGATATAACCACCCACGCAAATAGGAGTGCGATCTTGAGTAAGTTGATATCCTTTCGGCAGATCGGGGTAAAAATAATTCTTACGATCAAAAATCTGCCAACGCGAAATTTCTGAGTTACAGGCCAGCCCCATCTTCATGGCAAACTCAGCAGCTTGTTTATTCAGTTTAGGCAACGTACCAGGGTGCGCTAATGTGATTACACTCAAGTTTGTATTAGGTGCATCTCCATAGCCGGTAGAATCACTGGTATAGATTTTACTCTTCGTCAGCAGTTGCGCATGAACTTCCAGGCCAATGACTATCGTGTATTTATCGAGAATCCCTTTCATTTTTCTGATGGCGGCCTTTTCTTTTTCAATTCCTCAACGTCAATCTTGCCCTGTCCTATCAATAGATACTCTACTTGTTGATTGTTGAGTGCAAAGCAAGTTTTTTTAAGCGAATCCCGAATTTCGTTTCTTATCATTCCGATTTAAACTTCAATTCAATCCACTCAATTCCGTCATTAGTTTTCTCAACCTTATTGTTCTTGTTCAAGGTTGCATAAAAATCAAGCAGGTTAAGACAATGAATCAGACTTTCAGCAGGTGAGATGGGGCCTTCTACCATGCTTTGCTTCATCTCATCAACTGAAGAATAAACTTCAACCTTCATTGCAATAAATTATTTCAACAATTTACGTGATTTTTCCAAGACTGAATCCAACCCTTCCAGCTTTTTACCACCAGCTGTTGCAAAAAACGGTTGCCCACCGCCACCGCCATCAATTTCTCTTGCCAATTCCTTCACCATGTTGCCCGCATGAAATTTATTAGTGGCTGCCAGCTTCTCGCCAATCATAACACACACTTGCGGCTTACCATCAACATCAGCTGCCAAAATCAGCAGTAAATCATCAAATTGATTTCGCAGTGCATAGGCAATATTTTTTAATGCATCCGCATTGGGTACGCTTACTTTTTCAAGTATTAAGGTGTACCCTTCGTGCCTTTGTGTCTTTGTGGCGAGAACATCTTTAATTTGATTGGCACGTTCCTGATTTACTTCCTCTAATTTTTTCTCCAGCAAATGCCTGTCATCCAACAGGCTTTGAAGTGAAGCAGTAACATCTTTAGGATTCTTTAACAGGTTTTGCATCTCCTGCAATACGCTTAACGAATGATTCAGGTATTCGAAGGCGCCTTCACCCGTTACCGCTTCAATTCTGCGAACGCCTGCAGCCACCGAACTTTCCGTTACAATTTTCAATAATCCTATGTTTCCTGTTGCTGATGTGTGTGTACCTCCGCAGAGTTCTACAGAAAATTTCGGATCGAAAGTAATCACGCGCACGAAGTCGCCATACTTTTCGCCAAACAACGCCATGGCACCCAGACTCTTTGCTTGATCGATGGGCACATTTCGCTTTTCATCCAAGCGAATGTTTTCCCGAATCTTTTCATTAACAATCGTTTCAACCCTTGCAATCTCTATTTGAGTCATTGCCGCAAAGTGTGAGAAGTCAAAACGCAAAATCTTTTCATTAACCAACGATCCCTTTTGTTCAACATGCTTACCCAATACCTGGCGAAGGGCAGCGTGAAGCAAATGGGTTGCTGAGTGGTTGCTTGTTGTGCGGGTACGTTTGTTTTTATCAACCTCAGCATGAAAAGCGCCACTGATGCTTTCAGGAAGTTTTTCTGTGTAATGAACGATCAGTTCACTTTCCTTCTTTGTATCGGTAATGAAAATTTTCTCATTGGCATTTTCAATAAAACCCGTATCACCTACCTGACCACCGCTCTCGGCATAGAAAGGTGTTTTATTAAAAACCAATTGGTACAGTTCTTTATTCTTCTGCTTTATCTTGCGGTACTTGACCACATTGATTTCTGATTCCAGTTGCTCATACCCAATAAATTCAGGCTTTACATCGGTTCCCACCAAAACCCAATCCCCTGTTTCTTTAGCAGCATCCACCTTAGAGCGCACCTTTTGCTTAGCCATCTCTTCATGGAAACCTTTTTCGTCTACACTAATACCACGTTCGCGTGCAATTAGTGATGTGAGGTCGAAAGGAAAACCAAACGTATCAAATAGCTCAAAAGCTTCAGCACCGGTTATTGTTTTCTGGAAATTTTCAATCCGCTTTAGCCCTTTCTCCAAGGTCCTTAAAAATGAAATCTCTTCTTCCTGAACTACCCGCGTTACATAATCCTGTTGCTGATTCAATTCAGGAAACACATCCCTTAATTGATTTGCCAGCAAGAAAACCAAGCGATGGATAAAAGGCTCTTTAAAATTTAAATAAGAAAATCCATAGCGTACAGCTCGTCTTAAAATCCTTCGAATCACATAACCTGCCCCGGTATTGCCTGGCAACTGACCATCCGCAATAGCGAATGCCACTGCGCGAATATGATCGGCCATTACGCGAATGGCAACATCGGTTTTGACCTCACCCCCTAACCCCCTCTCCATAGGAGAGGGGGATGCCTCTGCCCTTCCCTCGCCATATTTAACATTGGCATGAATGGCAATAAACTGAATGAGCGGACTGAAAACATCCGTATCATAATTAGATGTCTTTCCCTGAATGGCCATGCACAAACGCTCGAAGCCCATACCTGTGTCTACATGTTTGTCGGGTAACGGTTCAAGCGCGCCAGAGGCAAGCCGGTTGAATTGAATGAATACCAAATTCCAAATCTCCACTACTTGCGGATGGTCACTATTCACTAAATCTTTCCCGGGAGTTTTCTTAACCTCTGCTTCGGGTCTTAAGTCGATATGAATTTCGGAACAAGGGCCGCACGGACCTTGTTCACCCATTTCCCAAAAATTATCTTTCTTACTTCCGTGAAGGATTCGGTCTTCTTCAATTACTTGCTTCCAAAGTTCTTTTGCTTCATCATCTACCGGAAGGTTATCACTTTTATCGCCACCAAACACAGTCACATACAATCTTTCTTTTGGAAGTCCATAAACTTCAGTCAACAATTCCCACGCCCAAGCGATCGCT
>CAZNRJ010000344.1:3292-4437 GCA_964574945.1 uncultured Ohtaekwangia sp.
ATCTCGAACATGGTGTGGTGGTATGTATCCAACCCCACATCTTCGAGGTCGTTGTGCTTTCCGCTTACGCGAAGACATTTTTGTGTATCGGCAATGCGTTTGCTGGCGGGTACTGAATTACCTAAAAAGTAGTCTTTGAACTGCACCATACCCGAGTTGGTAAAGAGCAAACTCGGGTCATTTTTTAGCACCAAAGGTGCCGAGGGTACTATCTTATGGCCTTTATTTTCAAAAAAATCAAGGAATTTCCGTCTAATTGTAGCTGAATCCATCAAATCTATTGGAATTTTAACTTCTGACTCCGGGGTTTTATATATATTTAAAGGTTGTAACCCCAGATAAACAACAAAATTAATCCGCTTGGGATCAATATGAAAGGAAACAGTGAATTTAGACAATTATCTGTCGATGGTTTTTCATCCATTCAACTCACCGTTGATTAGAGCATAATGGCTGTCACAAAATTTCAATACAACAATAAGACGTTGCGCTTTGAGCAGGTGAAAATCTCCTACTTCTCGGTGCTGCTTTCTGTATTGGGTTATCTAACCTTTGGCTTTCTTTTTTTTGTTGGGTTAGTGCTGCTTCAAAATTTCCTGATTGAAACCCCGGTTGAAAAGAATCTTCGGGCAGAAAATAAAGCGTTGCAAAAACATAAATTGGTGTTAGCCTCTCAACTTACCCAATCCAATCAGCAGCTTGCGGAATTAAAAAATAAAGACCTTACGCTCTATCAAAAATTGTTTGAAACCAAATTGCCTAAAGAATCTTCTCCGGTTTATCCCGAAAGGGAACAATTGCTGATAGCAGGCGCGGGAGATTTCAATGAATCAATTGATCAATTAGGGCAACGCTTTTCTGAATTACTTACTGCCGCCCAAAAGACCAGCAGGTTTTACCAGGCAAAGGCCAGCGTAAAAAAAGAAGATGTGGGTATGCTTACCGCTATACCTTCTACGGAACCCGTTGAAAATTTTGAAGTTTCGAAAGTAGTTTCCGGTTTTGGAATCCGGATTAACCCGTTTCACAAAGGTCAGTATCATCATGATGGAGTGGATATCGCATCGCCACGCGATACACCTGTGTTGGCATCAGCCCCGGGGCGGGTGATCTTAACGAAGCGAAGCGATCTCGTTGCGGGTTAT
>CAZNRJ010000345.1:0-4434 GCA_964574945.1 uncultured Ohtaekwangia sp.
GGATCGAAATTCTCGATCGAACAGATAATAATTACGTTCCCTATTCCATCGCGCAAAAGTTCTAACTCGTACTCCTTCCAACCCATGATGCTCTGCTCGACCAGCACTTCGTGAGTAGGGGAAGCATGCAAACCACGGTTTAGTGCTGCATCAAAATCCTCAGGTTTTTCAACAAAACCACCACCTGTTCCGCCAAGGGTAAATGAAGGGCGAATTACAAGTGGAAATCCAATCTCCTGGGCGATTTCTTTTCCTTCCAAAAAGGAAGTGGCCGTAGCGCCTTTACAAACGCCCACGCCAATTTCAAGCATTTTTAGCCTGAATTTTTCGCGGTCTTCGGTGGTTTCGATGGCATTAATATCAACACCTATAATTTTTACCCCGTAGTTTTCCCAGATTCCTGCTTTTTCGCAGTCAATGCAAAGATTTAGTGCGGTTTGTCCGCCCATGGTGGGTAATACAGCATCGATGTGATGTTTTTCAAGAATTTCACGGATTGATTTCTTCTCTAATGGCTTAAGGTAAATATGATCGGCAGTCACCTTATCCGTCATGATGGTTGCCGGATTGGAGTTGATGAGGATTACCTCAATCCCCTCCTCACGAAGTGAACGGGCGGCTTGCGACCCTGCATAATCAAATTCACACGCCTGGCCGATAATAATGGGGCCGCTACCTATAATTAGTACGGAACGAATACTGCGATCTCTTGGCATAGTGGCTGTTAGAGTGGATAATCCGGCCTGCCTGCTCCGCCAAATGGCGGATTCAGCAAAGGCGGGCAAAAATAATCAGGATTTCAGGTTTTACCTGACCGTTCCATTACTTTTATTCAGAAGGTTATCCATAAAAGATAATTTTTTTAAGATTTAAAGTCGAATTGAGTAACACATGAATCTTAATATAAAAGCTGGCGATCAAAACACATACGATGCCATTGTGGTGGGTTCGGGAATTAGTGGCGGATGGGCAGCCAAAGAGCTTTGTGAAAAGGGGTTGAAAGTATTAATGCTTGAACGTGGAAAACCAGTAGAGCATCCTAATTATCCAACCACTACTAAAGATCCATGGGATTTAGAAAACAGGGGCCGGCTAACGGTTGAGGATAAAAAACGTTGCCATATTCAAGACCGGCATTATTCATATAGTGGCGACAACAAACATTTTTATATCAATGATTTAGAAAATCCATACACCGAAGTAAAGCGCTACGACTGGATTCGTGCCGATGTGGTGGGAGGGCGATCCTTACTATGGGCGCGGCAATGTTATCGCTGGAGCGATTTGGATTTTGAGGCGAACAAGAAAGATGGCATCGCGGTGGATTGGCCCATCCGGTACAAGGACATAGCACCGTGGTATGATTATGTTGAAAAATTTGTTGGCATAAGCGGGCAGAAAGAAGGGATTCCACATTTGCCGGATGGCAATTTCCTGCCACCTATGGAGATGAATTGTGTGGAGAAAGATTTTAAAACAAAAATGGAGTCAGCCTTCCCTGATCGGAAAATTACGATTGGAAGAACAGCTAACCTTACGGAACCCGTAAAAGGGAGAGGCGTGTGTCAATATCGCAACTTATGCCACAGAGGGTGCCCGTATGGAGCCTACTTTAGCACCAATGCGAGTACGTTGCCGGCTGCCTTTGTTACGGGTAATCTCACGTTGAGATCAAATTCACTTGTCAATAAAGTTTTGTATGACGAACAAAGCGGAAAAGCAACAGGTGTTGAAATTGTTGACACCGAGACCAACGAGGTAATTGAATTCTATTCAAAAATAATTTTTCTGAACGCTTCAACCATTGCCACGGCCTATATACTATTGAACTCAACCTCCAACCGCTTCCCCAATGGATTGGGAAATGGAAGTGACCAGGTGGGGCGAAACATTATGGATCATCACAAGGGAGCAGGCGCAAATGCACAAGTTGATGGCTTTGAAGATCAATACTATTACGGACGAAGACCAAATGGATTATATCTTCCACGGTTTCGAAACCTGGGTGACAAGCGAAAGGATTATATCCGTGGGTTTGGGCACCAGGGTAGTGCCAGTCGTGGCGGTTGGGGCCGGGGAAACAATGATTCAAAAATTGGAGCTGAATTGAAAGAGGATTTGCAAAGTCCTGCCGGGTGGGGCATTGGCTTTGTCGGGTTTGGTGAATGCTTGCCGTATCAGGACAATCGGATTACCCTCAATACCGATTTAAAAGACAAATGGGGAAGGCCAACCCTCAATATGAATGTTGAGTTTAGGGAGAACGAAAAAGCAATGCAGCGTGATATGGCCGACTCTATGGCCGAAATGCTGGAGGCAGTGGGTTATAAAAATGTAAGGCCGTATGCCAATATTTCCTTTCCAGGGAACGCCAATCACGAAATGGGCAGTGCGCGCATGGGCCGAGATGCAAAGACATCGGTGCTAAATCAATTCAATCAAATGCATGAAGTGAAGAATGTGTTTATAACCGATGGATCGTTTATGGTTTCCTCTTCGTGTGTGAATCCATCGTTAACCTACATGGCCATGACGGCTCGTGCGTGTGCCTATGCAGTGGATGAAATGAAGAAGCAAAATCTTTGAAGATTGGAGCCACAGAATCTCAGTCCTAAGAACAAAGTTCACTGGTAAATATCAATCTTAAAATATTCTTTGCGGCTTAGCGCCTCTGCGGTGGATGTAAGAATTTATTTTCTGTGCTCGCGAAACCTGCGCACCATTGCCATTGAAAAGCCAACCATCAGCACTCCGGTACCAAGCCACAAAATATTAATTAATGGTTTTTCCATGGCTTTAATAATCACCCAGTCTTTCTGGCGGGTGTTGAGTCCCAAACTAAATTCATTCGTATCGGGGTGAATGTTCAACAATGTAATCCTGACCCCAAGATCATTTATCTCTGACGAAATTCTGCCCACCTGGGATTTGTCTTTGATCAGGAAAATGGGATTGGCATAGTAAGAATCCCGTTCGCCACTTACTTTAATTTTAGCTTGCACCGCTACATCTTCATCCGAAAGTTTAAATCCTTCAATCTCATAGATGCGGGTTACTTCTTCCAGCACGGCCACATAATCATTCACAAAAAATTGTTGATTTAAGCGAGTACGGATTTCTTCTGTTTCACTCCATTCTGGTTCTTCTTCACGGTTCATAGGCAACGAAACGTGTGTGTATAAATCGCGTGATACATTTCTTTTTATATCAGGCGAAGCAACAAATCCGCCCATCGCAGGATTGATTTGCACGCGTGGATAAAGAGTGGCCTCAACCTTTCCATTTCTTCTCAATTCAATTTCATAGTAGGTATTTTCCGGATTGATCTCGAACGTGTCTTTTGCATTCAAAATTTTCTTTCCGTTAAACAGGATGTCTTTTGTGGCAACCACTTTGTACGGATCCATCGTAAGGTCAATATCATTTTTGCTAACGTAACCGTTCACCTTTCTGGGTTCAACCCGTTCGCCTAAATATTCGATATCGTAACCAGCCATAGAGCGTGGTTCGTTTATGAACAGGAGTAAGTTATCGCGGTTAAATTCTGATGGCAAATCTTTGGAGATGAGCATGCCCGTGTTGTTCAACGAAACCACATTAGAATAGCCGGACGAAAACATAACACCAATCAGCATCATGCCAACACCAATGTGCGCAATGGCTCCACCCGATAATGATGCATTAACTTTCGCTACAGTTAAAAGCACTTTCAGGTTTGAAACAATAAGGTAAACCCCGGCCAGTGTCAATATCATATAGGCCGGCTGGTAAACTTTTACAATTGAAATAATGATCGCAAAAATGATAAATGAAATCAGCACGGGCGGAAGGATTTCTTTTTTCAGTTTATCTTTCTCCATTCGTTTCCACCAAAAGAACTGACCGGTTCCTGAGATCAGGGCTACTAAAACTCCAAACCAAAGCTGAAACTTAGAGTAAAAACCAATTTGGTCAGCAGGAGGCGCAATGTTCGATTCGCCACCAAATAGTTCTATAATTTTATTGTAAACCGGAATAGAGGTTGGTAACAGCACTTGAAATCCCATAAGGCAAAGCGTGATGGCGCCTAAGAAAATCCAAAATTCGCGCGAGTAAATTGAAGCCTCTTTCTCTGAAGTCGGGATTTCTTTCCATCGAACAACGGCAAGTAAAATTGCCGCTACCGTAAAAAACAACATGTAAATCAATAACTGACCGGATAGACCCAGGTCCGTGAATGAATGAACCGATGCATCGCCTAATATTCCGCTGCGGGTAAGAAATGTGGAGTAGAGAATAAGAACAAAAACCGCAATGTTTAGAATCATGGCGCTCTTTAAAGCAGTCTTGTTGTTTTTATAAATGATCATGGTGTGGATGGCTGCAATAAGGATTAGCCAGGGAACATACACTGCATTTTCAACCGGATCCCAATTCCAATACCCGCCAAAGTTG
>CAZNRJ010000346.1:0-4386 GCA_964574945.1 uncultured Ohtaekwangia sp.
GCGCTGTTTCAATATGATATTAAAAAAGTGTTGGCCTACTCAACCATTTCTCAATTGGGGTTAATGGTAATGGCGATGGGGGCCGGTGCCACACAAGGCGGATATTTTCACTTACTCCATCATGCGTTCTTTAAAGCAGGTTTATTTTTAGGGGCAGGCGCCATCATTCATGCCATGCACCGGGTTAACCATCAAAGTAACTTAGATGTGCAGGATATCCGGAACATGGGAGGCTTACGAAAAAAACTGCCTCTAACTTTTATTTCATTTGCAATTTGTGCGGCTGCCCTTGCGGGAATACCCTTTACATCGGGATTTGTTTCCAAAGAAATAATACTAACTCAAATGACAACCTGGACTGGAAATGAATTTTCATGGCGATGGATTGTGATGGGTTGCGCGTGGATTGTTACCCTGCTTACTCCCATGTATACGTTTAGATTGGTTTGGTTTATCTTCTTTAGTAAACCACAGCACGAACACAACGTTGAAGAAGTTCCGGTAATCATGCGCATTCCTTTGATTGTTCTTGCCATCGGGTCATTGGCAATTCTTACTTCGTTAAGCCCCATTCATATTTCTTCTGCAATCAATGTGCTCCGGCATTCATATCCGGCAATTCATCCTATAGTTTCATTATCATCAATTGTTATTATTGTGATTGCCACAGCAGCTGCATTTTATATCTATAAGAATCAGGAAATAAAAAACCAGAAATTAATTACTCCTCATCTCTATCTGGATGTTGTTTCAACCTATTTTACTGTGCTGGTTTTAAAACTATCGGAAGCAACAAAATGGGTTGATAAGCTTATTGATTCAATTATTCACGGATTTAGTTATCTGCAAATTACATTCGCACACATCACAGGCTGGGCCGACCGCTATTTAGTGGATGGCGTTGTGGATGGAATCGCTTACTCGGCAAAAGGGGTTGGCTCAATTACGCGGTCTTTGGCAAATGGAAAAATTCAGTCGTACTTGCTGTGGGCAATGGCAGGGCTTGTTATTTTTATAGTTTGGATTTTATATTAATGTATTTGCTTTCACTTCTCATATTCATCCCGATTGGCACAGCCCTGCTTGCGTTGCTTATTCCATCGCGGCTTGGCAGCAGCTTTCGTTCCATAACACTGGGCATAAACATCGTGCAAGTGATTATTCTCTTGTTGATTTTATCGCAGTACACCTACGAAGGTGAGTTTCAACTCATTGAAAAGATACCCTGGATATCCATTGATCTCGGTTCGTGGGGATTACTTCAGGCAGAATATTTCGTAGCACTCGATGGCCTCAGCTTTTCTATGGTGGCACTGTCAGTATTTATTTTATTGATTGCCACCCTCTCATCGTGGACAATAGAAAAAAATCGCAAAGGATATTTTATCCTGTTGCTCATTCTTAATGGAGCGATCATAGGAAGTTTTTGCGCATTAGATTTCTTGCTCTTTTATGTATTCTTCGAATTTATGTTACTGCCCATGTATTTCCTGATCGGGATCTGGGGCGGAGCAAAAAGAGAATACGCTTCTATTAAATTTTTTCTTTACACGTTGTTAGGATCAATTTTGATTCTCATTGTAATTGTTACCCTTTATATCTCCGTAAAGACTCCTGATTCATCAGAAAGAGTTGTACACACCTTCAACGTGTTGCACATGCAGGATGTAAACAATCTTATTCCTGGTTCTTTACTTTCTTTAGATTCAACAAAATTATTGGGTTCGTTTTCGTTTCGCTATTGGGCTTTCCTTTTGTTATTTATTGGGTTCATTATCAAACTCCCGGCAGTTCCGTTTCACACGTGGTTGCCCGATGCGCACGTGGAAGCGCCTACTCCTATCTCAGTCATTCTGGCTGCGCTGCTTTTAAAGTTTGGCGGGTATGGATTGCTGCGTTTTGCTTATCCGATATTCCCGGATGCTGCCATTCACTTTAGTTGGTTTGTTGGCCTGATAGGTTTGATCTCTATTATATATGGTGCACTCAACGCGCTTTCGTCAAAAGATTTGAAACGGTTGATTGCTTACTCCTCCGTTTCACACATGGGTTTTGTTTTGCTGGGAATAGCCTCCGCCACCGTAGAAGGAGTTACCGGAGCAGTTTATCAAATGTTCAGTCACGGAATAATTTCTGCGATGTTGTTCTTACTGGCCGGAGTGCTGTATGATCGCACGGGTGACCGGATGATTGGAAATTATTCCGGGCTTGCCGGTAAGATGCGCAGCTATTCTGCTTTTGTTTTGATTGCGTTCTTTGCATCGATGGGCTTGCCTGGCTTTTCAGGATTTATGGGAGAAGTGATGATCTTCTTCGGGGCTTTTCAATCATCCACTGTAAACGGACTTATCCCAACATGGATGGCTATCACTGCAACCTTAGGTTTGTTGCTTGGCGCTGCCTATTACCTCTGGACAATTCAGCGCATGTTTTACGGACCTTTCTCTGTTAAGAATGTTACCACTGACTTAACCGATCTTGATAGCCGGGAATATGTCATGTTACTTCCACTGGCATTAGCCGCTTTAATTTTTGGAATACTCCCGCAATTACTTCTTAATTATATCAACCCGTTTGCCGGGGAGTTTGTAAATAATTTATTTCAAACGGGTAATCTTCTAACTCCTTAACTAATGATGACATCTCTAAAAACTTTTCATTTTGTAACCTCATCCGTTCACCCTTCTCCCTGCCTTTGCCGAAACGGCTTCGTGCAGGCAGGCAAAAGAGAAGAGTTTATGGAGTTTTAGAGATACCTTATGGAATTGAAGGAACAACTCAGTGGAATTTCAGGAAGCGTAGGACATCTGCTGCCTGAGTTGGTTCTTATTGGCTCGTTAGTCATTTCCCTTTTGTTGGGATTGATCCTCAAAAAAAACAAACAGGCCATCCTCTACATTTTTTCAGCAGCCACCTATCTGATTTCTTTTTTTCTGATCATCCAAACCTGGCCGCACCAACCGGTTTCATTATTTGGTGGTATGATGCGAACAGATGATTTCTCCGCTTTCTTTAAACTGCTTTTTTTCACGGGCGGATTTTTAACCATCCTTATCTCCACACAAAAAAAGGAAAGCACTTCACCGGAATACGTAATCCTTATTGATGCTGTTCTCTTAGGCTCTTGCCTGTTGGCGATGAGCATGAACTTCGTGATGTTATTACTTTCACTCGAACTGATTTCGCTGAGTTCATATGTGCTGGCAGGATTTGCGTTCGATAGAAAAAGTGCCGAAGGAAGCTTAAAATATTTTTTGTTTGGAACAGTTGCCACCGCCTGCATGATTTATGGAATCTCATTGATCTATGGACTGAGCAGCACGCTCGATTTTTCGTCAAACCAATTTATTGAAGCGCTTATTGAATCGAAGGCTCCGTTACTTTTCGTTGCATCCTTTTTAATACTGGCCGGACTGCTATTCAAAATTGCAGCAGTGCCTTTTCATTTGTGGGCGCCTGACGTATATGAATCGGCTCCCACTCCGGTTGTTGCTTTTCTATCGGTGGTACCCAAGCTGGCCGGCCTCGCGATTTTTATTAAAATGGTTTTGGCGTTAAATCTTTTTGGACAGTCGGCTTTGCCCTGGTCAATGATTGTTGCTGCTATCGCAATACTTTCCATTGTGGTGGGTAATCTTTCTGCGTTGGCGCAAACCAATCCCAAACGGATGCTGGCTTATTCATCCATCGCCCAATCAGGATTTTTATTAATAGGGCTTGCCACCATGAGCATGGAGGGTATCCACTTCATGATGTTTTATGCGGTCATTTTTCTCATCATGAATTTTCTGGTGTTTGCGGTACTCAACCAATTTGAAAATTCGGTTAGCATCCAATCTATAAATAATTTTGCCGGTCTTGGGCGGCTTTCTTTCTTTCCGGCCTTTGCATTGTTAACAGGAATGATAGCCCTCACCGGCTTGCCACCCACAGCAGGCTTTACGGCCAAGCTCCTGATTTTTAGTTCGCTCTGGACTTCCTACCAGGATTCACAATCCATTGTGTTGTTGGTTCTTTTCGGTGTTGGGTTAATCAATACGGTAATCGCCCTGTTTTATTATTTGAAGATACCTTACCTCCTCTTTTTGAAAGAACCTGCTCAGGAAATAATTCCAATAAAAACTTCCCGTTCAGGCAATCTTTTGCACCTCCTTCTGGTTATCCTTTTAATCTGGCTTTTCTTAATACCCGGTGGGTTGATGGGATGGATTAATCAGATTACCTTTGTACTTTAAAACTGTTTACTCACAGGCTTCAGCACGGGCAGTAGACTACTGGGTAAAGGCTAACTTGAATTTTAGAAGCTATGAGTGATTCCATCCTTCATGAATGCGGTATAGCCCTCATTCGTTTGCGAAAGCCGCTTTCCTATTACATCGATAAATA
>CAZNRJ010000347.1:0-1459 GCA_964574945.1 uncultured Ohtaekwangia sp.
GTATGAGCTGCACATAAAATCGCAGGATGGAAAAGGGGAAGCAAGGGCCATCAAACTAAATGGTGCGGGTTTCTATGCTGATCCGTATTGGTCGCCCGACAGCAAAAAAATTGCTTATGGTGACAACAGCCGGAGTTTATATGTATTAGACGTTGCTTCCGGAATCTCAAAAAAGATCGACAGTGATGAAATTTATTCGCCCGGGGTATTTAGAAAAATGTTTGGAAACTGGAGTGCCGATTCGAAATGGTTTGGCTATGATAAACTCACCGAAACAAATTTCAAACGTATTTATTTATACTCCATCGATCAAAATAAATCCTTTGCGGTAACGGATGGCTTAAGTGATGCAGCTGAACCGAAGCTTGATCCCACAGGAAAATATTTGTATTTCTTTGCCTCTACCAATGCAGGTCCGGTGGTCAATTGGTTTGATCAATCCAACAACGACATGCGTTACACCAACTCTATTTATTTGGTTACACTTCAAAAAAATACAATCTCCCCTTTCGCCAAAGAAAGTGATGAAGAAACTGCAAAAGCGGAAAAAGTTGTTGAGCCTGTTGCCGATAAAAGCAAGAACAAGAAAGAGCCCGAACCTGAAAAGAAAACCGAAGCCTTACGTGTGGATTGGGAGGGTATTAATACCCGTGTTATAGATATTCCGGTAAAAGCCGGCAACTACTCACAATTAGAAGTGGGCAAAGACGGGGAACTATATTTTATAGCGTATTCATACGAATCACCCGGACCGGGCACATTGCATAAGTACGATTTTAAAAAACGCAAAGACACCGAGGTGATGCCAATGGGCGGTTATGTACTTTCTGCTGATGGAAAGAAAATGTTGTACTTCAACGGCAACACCATTGGAATAACAAATGCCGGAGAAAAGCCGGAACCTGGAAAAGGAATTCTTAACGTTACTTCCATCGAAGTAAAAATAGATCCGGTTGCTGAGTGGACTCAAACTTTTGATGAAGCCTGGCGAATCAACCGCGACTACTTTTATGATCCGGGCATGCATGGTGCCGATTGGCCCGCCATGAAAAAGAAATACAGCCAGTTTTTGCCACACCTTTCCTGTCGCAGTGATTTGAATACGGTAATTCAATGGATGTGCAGTGAGTTGGTGGTGGGTCACCATCGCATGCAAGGTGCCGGTGAAAAATTAAATAATCCTGAACAGGTAAGCGGTGGTTTGCTTGGCGCTGATTATGGAATAGCAAACAACCGCTATCAAATCAAAAAGATTTATGGCGGCTTAAACTGGAATCCGGAATTGCGTTCGCCTTTAACGGAGCCGGGCATCAATGCCGCGGTGGGTGATTACATCCTTGCCGTAAATGGAAAAGATGTAACAACAGCGCAAAACTTATTCAGCTTTTTTGAAAACACAGCCGGTAAAATTGTTGAGTTGACGATTGGCGCCAATGCGAACTACACAGGTTCGCGGGTT
>CAZNRJ010000347.1:1469-4380 GCA_964574945.1 uncultured Ohtaekwangia sp.
ACCCGCGAACCTGTGTAGTTCGCGGGTTGTAAAAGTAGTTCCGGTTTCCAATGAATATGCGTTGCGTAACCGCGATTGGGTTGAGGGCAATCTTAAGAAAGTAAATGAGGCAACCAACAACCAGGTGGCTTATGTGTATGTACCTAACACTGCCGGGCTTGGTCACGAATATTTTAAACGCTACTTCTATCCGCAGGCAAATAAAAAAGCAATCATTATAGATGAACGCTTTAACGGAGGCGGCCAGATTGCCAACTATTACATCGATTTGTTAAGACAGTCTTATCATGCGCATTGGAACACGCGCTATGGAAAAGATTTTAAAACCCCGAGTGCATTTATTGAAGGCCCTAAGGTGATGCTCATTGACGAGACTGCCGGCTCGGGTGGCGATATGCTGCCTTTCATGTTTCATAAATTTAAGTTGGGAACGTTAGTGGGCAAGCGCACATGGGGCGGATTAGTTGGTGTGCTGGGCTTCCCCGAATTTATTGATGGCGCTTCGGTTACTGCGCCTAACCTTGCTATCTGGACGAAAGATGGATTTATTGTAGAGAACGTGGGCGTGCCACCCGATATTGAAGTGGAGCAAATGCCGGGCGATGTGATTAAAGGAAATGATCCGCAATTGTTAAAAGCGATTGAAGTAGCATTGGATGAGTTAAAGAAAAATCCGGTAGTTGAACCTGCACGGCCTCCTTATCCGGTAAAGACGAAGAATTAAACTGGATAGTGGATGCCTGATACTTGAAACATAACCGGAGGCTGTGGTTGTTTTCAAAACTTGTAATAAACTCATGCTGTTCCTCGCCAAAGCAGGTTATCGCTTCGGGCAAATTTAGAGGTAGCGTGGGCGGTTGTATGCTGTTTTTAGGCGGAAATTTTTTCGGGTTTCGAGAAAGAAGCTACCACTGCATTTTTTGTAGATTGCACCCTGATGAGAAAAGCACAATTCGTATTGTTTTCTGATAAAAATGATTCCCAGCTAAGAGAAGACATGGCCCTTGGCCCAGAAGGAAGGTTTAAAAAAATGTTTATGCTTATTTCAATGGGCTTATTTTTATCACCCGAAAAAAAATCAAAAAATTTCACCGATGACAGGTTCATAGAACTAAGGCGAAAAGCAGATGACACCACAACCAAATGAAAAGGAGGTCAGGCTATTTTTTGAAATCCTTACTAAAAACAAAGTAGAGTACCTGGTCATTGGCGGGGCGGCCGTTAATATTCACGGATACACGCTGGCAACCGGTGATCTTGACGTATGGTATAATCCTGTAAAAGATAATTTTCTGTCTTTGCTTAAATCAATCAATGAATTTGGGTTTGACACTACTGACCTTGCTAAAATTACTGAGTATGAAACCAAAGGTTTTATCCGGTTGCCATTAGAAAATTTTTACCTGGAATTGTTGGCCATCATTGACGGTAAGATGAAATTTGATGACGTGTATCAGCGGTCATTTGATTTTAATTTAGAGGGTGTACCTGTTAAGGTAATAGGATATGACGATTTAATTCAAAATAAGTTAATGGCCAGACGCGCTAAAGACCTTGAAGACATCACTCAATTAGAACGGGCTAAAAATCAACGTAAGAATAAGGAGAAATAATTCCGTCTTTTTTGTATGAGTTTTAATGAATACTTTTTCTGAAGAATCCAGCCACTGTTCTACTTCTTAATCAACTCATCTTGCTTAATCACCGCTGTCCAAACACTGGTGTGTTCGTTGTCCATGCGTGTCCAGACGGGGGTGATGATCCCCTTGTGTGCATCGATATTAATGTAGTCGCCAAAAATTTTTGAATCGGAAGGAACAAAAGGGCTTTCGCTGATTTTCACTTCTTTAAAATTGCTTCCACCATCGGTAGAATAGGCCATATACACATCGGTTTGCAAATCGTCATACGCCCTGCGATCGTAATACACAATGTAGACGTACCCCGTTGTTTGGTCCACCGTCATACATGGTAAAAAATTATGCTTACCGGGTTCATCCTGATTAATTCTCATAGGTTGTGCCCACAAATCGCCATAGTTGGTAGAGCGTATAAACCAAATATCAGTATCGTCTTCTCCGTTTTTCTGATCGGCCCAAACAAGGTATAAGGTACCATGTGACCTTCCCTTGCTCATGTCCATTTTTAAAACCGGCTTTCCATTGCCTCGGCTTAAGCCGGGAATGTCCATAGCCCAACCACCTTCCTGTTTGGCAATGAGTAAATCGTTCGTCAGCCAGGTAGTGCCTCCATCAAAAGAACGATCGTAATAAATATTTCCATGGCTCGCCCACGCAACGCCTACGCGACCTTTGTCATCCACCACAGACATTGCTCCTTCCGTTGTGTTATCATCATCCATGCAATCACCCGGGTTCTGATTAATTTGAATTGCCTTTGTCCATTTTTTTCCGGCACTCGTGCTCATGCTAAACATGATGTTGGAATGACAATTCGGATCATCCAATCCGTATTTATCAAACTGGGTCCATGTAGTGTAGAGGTATTGTTTTTTTGGATGAATAGCAGGCCATTGCTTATCCTGATCTTTAGGTGGATTGTGCCCAATCGAAACACCGCTTTCCCAACTCTTGCCGCCATCCATAGACTTTTGAACTACAATCCGGTCAAGCGATTCATCATTTTCCCGTCCTTTACCGCCTGGGTCGGCCAAATGGAAAAAATAAATTTCGCCCTTCACATCTGAGATCAAAGCAGGATTGCCAAACACACCAAAAGGAGACTCAAGTTTTGTTTCGGTCCACGTTTCGCCACCATCATGTGTGTAGATGGCGCGATCCAGCACCACTCCGGCTACAATATTTTTAGGGTTTTTCTTATTGATAGTAATGCTTGCCGCAACGGGGGGATAAACTCCTTCTGCCTGCTCTGCCAGCTTAATATTTTTGAA
>CAZNRJ010000348.1:0-4379 GCA_964574945.1 uncultured Ohtaekwangia sp.
GGGAACTATCCGGGTGGAAGCGGGAAAACGAAGGTAAGCCGCTGCTTATCCGGGGCGCCCGGCAGGTAGGGAAATCCACGGCAGTAAGGCATCTGGCCGTGGCATTTGATCATTTCCTGGAGGTGAATTTTGAAGAGCAGCGACAGGTGCATACCCTCTTTGAGGGGGACCTTGACCCGAAAGAACTGTGCAGGAATTTATCCATCCTGTATAATGTGCCGATTGTTCCGGGCAAAACGCTGTTGTTTTTCGATGAAATACAAGCCTGTATTCCGGCCATTTCTTCGCTCCGCTTTTTCTATGAGAAGTACCCTGAACTGCATGTTATTGCAGCCGGTTCGTTGCTGGAGTTTGCCTTGGCGGAGATTCCTTCTTTTGGTGTAGGGCGGGTGAGGTCTGTATTTATTTACCCGCTTTCGCTGGATGAATACATGGCGGCAGTGGGGGAAGCATCTTTGCTTGAAGCCAAGCAAAATGCCGGTGTTGAAAAGCCACTGCCGGAACCATTACATCAAAAACTGATCAACCATGTAAAACGCTTTCTTGTATTGGGAGGCATGCCCGAAGTAGTGTCTGTGTATGTGCAGCATAATGATTTCGCCAGGTGCGGACAAGCATTGGACGACCTGGTCACTTCTTTAAAAACAGATTTCGCCTGGTATAAAAAGCATGTTCCGTTTTTGCGTATCGCTGAAGTGTTCGATTCCGTAGTGCAGCAATCGGGCGGTAAGTTTGTATACGCAAAAGCCGCCACAGGTTCTAATCATAAGCAGATCAGGGAAGCAGTAGAGCTTTTGATCATGGCCGGTTTGGTCATCCCGGTTACGCACACTTCGGCCAACGGTCTTCCTTTGGGTGCGGAAAGCAATCCTAAAAAAAGAAAACTGCAACTATTGGATACCGGTATCTTTCAACGGCTGCTGGGCTTGAACATAGCCGGCCTCCTGCTGGAAAATGATTTTGACACGATCAACAAGGGCGCTATTGCCGAGCAATATACAGGCATGGAATTATTGAAATCGTCTTCGTGCTACCGGCAGGAAGCGCTGTATTTCTGGCACCGGGAAGCAAAAAGCAGCAACGCAGAAGTAGATTATGTTGTTCAGAAAGGACAACACATTATACCGGTGGAAGTGAAATCGGGTAAAAAAGGCTCCATGCAAAGCCTGCACCTGTTTATGCAGGAAAAGCGATCGGCTTATGGTATACGTTTTTCGCTGGAGAATTATTCTGCATACGAAAAAATAAAATCCTTTCCCTTGTATGCAGTCAGCGATTTTGTAAAGGGTGTTTGAATTATATTCTTTGCCAAATTTCCTCTTTGCAAAAATGCCATACACCATAAGCTGATGGATCAAATCTATACTAACGATAATTTGTTATGGCAATGGGTTATTCACTCCGTAAACTTTCACAGGATTTACCATGGCAGCTTTGATTGCCTGAAAGCTCACGGTTAACAACGTGACTCGATGGCGGCAGGCAGGCGTTAATCGTTATCCGTAGCTAATCCACGATTAACGAATAACAGTGTTAACTTCATTCCGACCTTAAACTATTTTCAATAGCCGTAGCTCATTCTGAGCGAAGGCTATCAACCGGATTTGCCATCGCTGCTTTAATCGTTTGAAAGCTTACTGTGAATAAAGTAATGGCTACTGCCCCAATAATAGTTGCTGCCAAAACCCACCACGAAACTTCCGTTCGATACTGATATGTTTGCAACCATTGTTTTAATAAATACCTTGCAGCAGGTATACCTATCGCGCTTGAAATGGTTACTAATAAAACAAACTCTGTCGAGAGCATCTTCCACAATTCAAGAACGGATGCCCCTAAAATTTTGCGGACCCCGATTTCTTTCTTTCGTTGCCCGGCAACAAATGAAGCTAATCCAAACAACCCCAGGCAACTTATGCAGATAGCGAGTACCGAAAAGAGATTCGCTAATTTCCCAATACGTTCTTCAGCGGAAAACTTCAATGCATACTCCTGATCAACAAATTTGAAATCGAACGGGACGGAAGGAACTACGATTTGAAATACCTTCTCAATTCTTGCAATACCTTCTGAGACGCTGATCAACGGATTTATCCGGATGTTGGTCCAGACTTTTCCTTCGTCTTCATAGTTTATCCAAAAAATGGTTTGCTTCGCTTGCTGATAAGGCGAATCCATAATCATGTCTTTGATTACACCGATCACAATAAATCTCTTGCCCTTCCAGGTAATTTCTTCATTAATGGGATCTTCCAAACCCATAAACCGCACAGCCGATTCATTTAAAATGACAGCCGATGAGTCGGTTGAAAATTCTTTCGAGTAATCTCGACCCTGAACAAAGGTCCAACCCATTGTTTTACCGTAATCAAACGTAACGGACATAGTAGCAAACTCATCATTCAGGTTAGGGTCTTTTCCTTTCCAATTAAAGCCTGCAGTGCTAAACCATGATTCCGTTGCAGGGCTTGATGATTCTGCCATCTCTACAATGGCATCAACTTCTTTTAGTTTATTTCTTATAACATTAAATTTTCCATAAAACTCGGGCGATGTTTTTCGGATCATGATCACTCCTTCACGGGTGTACCCTACGGGTCTGTCTTTTACAAATTGTATTTGTTTCCAGACTACAATGGTTCCTGCGATCAACATGATGGAGACAGTAAATTGCAACACTACCAAAACTTTGCGTGGCATTGATGCCGATCGATCTGCTCTAAAGACTCCTTTCAATGCTTTTAATGGTTTGATGGAAGAGAGATAAAGCGCAGGATAACTTCCGGCCAACAATGAGGTGATGAGGATGAATGCTAAACTGATTAACCAGAAGTATGAGTTATCCCACGGCAGGGTCATTCTTTTATCGGCCAGGGCATTGAACCAAGGTAGAGTCATAGAAACAATTGCAAAGGCTGTTATAAATGAAAATACTACTACCAAAAAAGATTCACTTAAGAATTGATGGATCAACTGAGTTCTCAATGAACCAATTGTTTTACGAACGCCCACTTCTTTGGCGCGCCTTTCAGACTGGGCTGTGCTCAGGTTCATAAAGTTGATGCAGGCGAGCAGCAACACAAACGAACCGATAATTCCAAACAACCATACAAACTGAATTCTTCCGCCAGACTGCACACCGTCCTTCCATTCGGAATAAAGGTGCCACTTGCTCATGGGGTGCAAAAATAGTCGAGGGTTTTCCTGGACGGCTTGCTCTTTGTTAATGTTTGCTGCCCTGATAGGTTCAATCTTAGTTGAAACCGATTCAAAAGATGCACCGGGTTGAATTTCAACAAATAGAAGAAGACTGCTATTCCAATTGTTTTCTTCTTTCTTCACCCAATCATTTTCGGAAAGCATGAGCTGCCAGGGAGAGATAAATTGCAATGAATGAAATTGGGAGTTGTCAGGAAACTCTTCATATACACCGGTAACTTTTACATCTATCATATTATCGATCCGCATGAGTTGATTAATGGGATTGGCATCACCGAACAGTGCCCTTGCTGCTGATTCAGAAAGTATAATAGAGGAAGGATCATTTAAACTCGCGCGACTCCCTTTCAACATTTTGAAAGAAAATAATTCTAAAGCTTCTGGATCCATGAACGTTCCCAGACTATTGATTTTTTTCTCTTCGGTAGAAAGAATGTGAGCGACACTCCACGATACTCTTACCACATGGGCGAAATCATCTTTGTAGGTGGTCTTTAATTCCGGGGCCAGTGGCATGGGCACTTCAGGCCGTGTAGAGACTTCGTTGTTGAATGTTTGATGTTGAAGGACCTGGGCAATACGATCATAGTTGTCGTGACTGGTATTGAACGTCAGCTCATCAGCCACCCACATACCTATTAACATAGTGACGGCCATACCTATGGCTAGACCGGTAATGTTGATAAATGAATACCCTTTATTTCGTAACAATGTTCTCCAACCAATTTTAAAATAACTTTTATACATACCGTACGTGTTTAAGTGTTTATAGCCTTCTGTTGGCTTGATAATGCCTGGTCTAAAAAGAAGAAGCACATCAACTATAAATCTGAGGTCAGCTTTCCACTTTCCACTTTTAACTTTTCTCTCCTGATACAACTCCATCAAATCACCTTCAATACTATCTCTCAACTTCGGGTGACAGAACCAGCGGAAGAACTTTGTAAAAAGTTTGGGTGGTGTATTTCTTTCTTTTTCCAAAACACATTCTGTTTAAGTTGGCAGTAGGCGATTGGCAGTAAGCAAAAACAAAATTGACAGCGATTGCCTACTATTCCATCAAATCACCTTCTATGTGCTTCAACAACATCGGATGGCAGTACCACCGGAAGAAGCGGAGGCTTGTCCTGTTTGAAGGTTGTTCCATTTTTATAGTATTA
>CAZNRJ010000349.1:0-2349 GCA_964574945.1 uncultured Ohtaekwangia sp.
GATCCAGATGGAGACTCAATGAGCTATTGGTGGTTCCAATACCGCGAAGCAGGAACGTATAAGGGCGTGGTTAGCTTCAGACCCTATTCACCCAACTTATACAATCTGCCGGTGACCGCGCCTATCGTGACCACACCTCAGACGATACATTTCATTTTGAAAGTGACTGATAAAGGAACGCCAGCATTGACGCGATACAAAAGAGTAATTGTTACGGTATTGCCAAAATAAGAATGACGATGCAACGACTTGCCTTTAAAATGAAACTTCATGCCGACCAGGCGGGCGAATACAAACGCAGGCATGATCAGCTGTGGCCCGAACTGGAACAACTATTGAAGCAAACAGGTATTGAAGACTATTCTATTTTCTTAGATGAAGAAACAAATTATCTCTTCGGAGTTTTGAAAATCAACAAACCGGAGGCGATGAATGACCTGTCCAATCACCCGGTAATGAAAAAATGGTGGGCGTATATGAAAGATATTATGGACAGCAACCCGGATAATTCTCCTGTCAGTGTGTCCTTGAAAGAAGTTTTTTACTTGGAGTAAATTATATGAACCACGAAGTCGCCAAGAACACGAAGAAACACAAAGGGTTTAGTGCGACTTTGAGCCTTCGTGTCAAAACGCACAATGAAAATGGAATATCTTTCACGTTCCATTAATGAAGAATGGTATCAAAAACTGATATTATAAAAATGCACTAATACACAACGAATACGAAGAATCACTAAGAGCTTAGTGCAACTTTGTGTCTCAGTGCCTTCGTGGTTCAAAAAAAGCCTACTTATGAAAATAGACAAAATCCAAATTCAAAAACACAACGACAAGCTTAACACAGCGCATCAGCGAAAAGTAAAGCAGCTTGTGAATGAAAATCCCAATGCAAAAAAGGTCATCAACAAATTAGTTGATTTTCAAATTGCAGTACCGAGTTGGGCGTTAGGTACAGGGGGTACCCGCTTCGGACGGTTTTCAGGCGGTGGCGAACCCCGAACCTTAGAAGAAAAAATTGAAGATGTCGGGTTGCTTCATGCCCTCAATAAATCAAGTGGCGCTATCTCGTTGCACATTCCGTGGGACATCCCTGCCAGTACACGAAAAATAAAAGCGTTGGCCGCAGAACACGACTTGCTGTTTGATGCTGTTAACTCGAATACTTTCCAGGATCAGCCAAAACAAAAACTCAGTTATAAGTTCGGATCGTTACAACACGTAAATGCAAAAGTTCGGCAACAGGCAATTGATCACAACCTCGAAGTAATCAAACACGGTAAAGCGCTCGGCTCCAATTCAATTACCGTATGGCTCTCCGATGGCTCATGCTTTCCGGGGCAGTTGAATTTCAGAAAAGCCTTTGAACGCACGCTTGAAGGGCTGCAGGAAATTTACGCTGCGTTGCCTTCCAACTGGAAAATGTTTGTTGAATACAAAGCTTTTGAACCTAATTTCTACTCCATGACGGTGGGCGATTGGGGACAATCTTATTTGTATGCGAGCAAACTCGGGCCTAAAGCCTACACGCTCGTTGATCTTGGTCATCACCTTCCCAATGCCAACATCGAACAAATTGTTTCGCTGTTGCTGATGGAGAAAAAATTAGGCGGGTTTCATTTCAATGATTCCAAATATGGCGATGATGATCTTACAGTGGGCAGTATCAATCCCTATCAGCTCTTTTTAATTTTTAATGAATTGGTGGAAGGCATGGATGCAAGAAAGATGAATCATGCTACGGATTTAGGCTGGATGATTGACGCTTCGCACAATGTGAAAGATCCATTGGAAGATTTGCTTCAATCTGTGGAAGCGATTAAGATTGCGTATGCACAAGCCTTGCTGGTCGACAAAAGAGAATTGAACCGTGCGCAGGAGACCAATGATGTAACAAAAGCACAGGAGATTTTGCAGCAGGCGTATCGCACCGATGTAAGACCCTTAGTTGCGGAAGCGAGGTTGAGAGCCGGAGGCGCTCTTCATCCCATTTCTTTGTTCAGGGATTTAAATGTTCGCAAGCAATTAATTTCTGAACGCGGACTAAAAACCGTAGCCACAGGACTTTAAACTGACAGCGTACGAGATTTAATTATGATTCCAGTTATCTGCATCTTCGATATTGGTAAAACCAACAAAAAAGTTTTTCTCTTTGATGAGGATTATAAAATCCGTTTTGAAAAATCAATTGAATTACCGGAAACAAAAGATGAGGATGGTTTTCCGTGCGAAGACGTTCATGCACTCACGCACTGGGTAAAGGATACTTTTCAGGAAGTAGCCTTGCTCAGGCAATTCAATATTAAAGCAATCAATGTATCGGCACATGGAGCCAGCTTTGTTCATGTGG
>CAZNRJ010000349.1:2359-3995 GCA_964574945.1 uncultured Ohtaekwangia sp.
AACCCGTTACCCCACTCTACAACTATCTAAAACCCTTTCCGGAAAGTTTAAAGCAAACATTTTACAATACTTATGGTGGGGAAAATAAGTTTGCACAATTAACCGCTTCACCTGTGTTGGGAAACCTGAACTCAGGCATGCAACTCTACTGGTTGAAATATGAACGACCTGATCTTTTCAAAAAAATTAAATATTCGCTGCACCTGCCGGAATACATCAGCTATTTATTCAGCAGCCGGTTTGCATCGGGCATCACCAGCATTGGATGCCATACCAACTTATGGGATTTTACGAAGAACGATTATCATCCGTGGGTTTCAAAAGAATCTATTTTAGAAAAATTAGCACCCATCAAAACTGATTCCCATCCGGACAAAGTTTCCATCAACAATCAAACAACTGATGTTGGTCTCGGATTACACGATAGCTCAGCGGCACTCATCCCCTACCTGCTGTGCATGAAAGAATCTTTTGTGCTGTTATCAACAGGCACGTGGAGTATTAGTCTAAATCCCTTTAATCATACTGAGCTAACCGCTGACGAATTGCAAAAAGACTGCCTCTGCTACCTGACCTATGAAGGAAAGCCCGTGAAAGCTTCGCGGTTGTTTGCCGGCCATTGGCACGATGAAGCTTTCAAAAAATTAGCGGAGCGTTTTCATAAAGACGAGCATGCCTACACACAAGTTACTTACAACAAAGATTTCGCTAATTCCGATTCAACCTTCGAAGCAGCATATCATAAACTTATTGCTGAATTGATTTCCATGCAAAAAAAATCTACCGATTTGATTATACAGCCAACCATTAAAAAAATCTATGTAGATGGTGGCTTTAGCAAGAACCGGTTGTTTATGAATATGCTGGCGAAAGTGTATGAGTCGTCTGACGACTTGAGTATCTACTCTGCAGATTTGCACCAAGCCACTGCCTTAGGCGCAGCGCTGGCTATTCATGAAAATTGGAATTCAAAAGCTAAGCCTGGAGAGTTAATAAAGCTTGAGAAGATATAATTGGAGCAAGCTGTGGGTTAGAAACCCAATCTCTTACTTGAATTTTAATGTTTCAATTGCGGTCAAGAAGAGCTGTTGATTTCCGGCAGATAAATCAATCCCACTCATTTGAAATTTTGTTTTTTGTATGTCTAAGCTATCAAAATAAACACCTGTTGTCCCTCGTTGAAAATTTTTTGGTTTTACAATTTTCGCATCCCTATTGTCAATTATCTTGAACCCTATATCGTGAGCTGAATTATCGACATTTAAGTTCGATGAATACCATCCTATGTCAATACCTATCTTTTCTTGTTCGTTAATCTTAATCTGCCTGACAAATGAGTCGTATCCTTGCACTTCTTCAAGAGTCCAGGTCGATGGAATTTTTATCGTAAATCTCTCAACATCCAAAACTATTTGCTCAGCCTCGTCACTGCATGAAAGAATAGTCAAAACCACAACTAAACCTAAAATCATTCTTTTCATAGATTTCATTTTTTCAATTAGACACTGTCTGGGTAGAAAAAGTTGTTAGGTTGTTGTGTTAATTTATTCTGTCAGAAAAATAATCATTAACAGGTCTCTGGAATGGAGAACCAGGCTTGCAAAAAAGAAGTAGTTTTTCCTTTCTTCAGCGTTTT
>CAZNRJ010000349.1:4005-4375 GCA_964574945.1 uncultured Ohtaekwangia sp.
AAAATAGGAATGTTGCCAGGCTCTCCCAAACAGAATGGAACGTCATAGTGTAATATAAAAATATCCCCACCGTATGAAGGGCAAGCACGGTAATGGCAGGCCAAACAGGGAGTTGTCGCTTTCTCTGAAAAACCAATAGCGAACCAAATAAAAGAAACACGACTCCAAACGTAAAATTTTCCGCGAGGGCATTGTATTTCCAATCAAACGCATTGCAGATGCTGCCCAACAGCCGGTCTCCCCCAGGGCCCAATATTGTTAAAGCGGCAGCAAGCATAAATGTGGCATGGGCATAGGTTTTCTTTCTGAAAATGATGCCAAGCAAATAATACAAGAAGAGCCAGGACAGATAAACACTGCCTATTACAGT
>CAZNRJ010000350.1:0-4360 GCA_964574945.1 uncultured Ohtaekwangia sp.
GTGTAGGCTTTTAGTTTTCCGTCAGGGGAATTGGCGAAGGAATATTGACGGCCGCGTTCCGGGCCACGAAACGGTCTTCGTTCCACTGCGGGAGCATCGCCCAGTTCAATCACTTTCTTTTGCTGAACATTGTATTGAAACTTCTTTCCTTCCTGAACATAATCAAACGTTGAGCCGTCATCGCTCCACGTTACAGACAATTCACCTGATTTGATGGAAGTTCTTATTTCAGGCGCCATCTTCTTATATTGATCGTACCCCGGCATTTGCCTCAGCCGATCTTGTGCAATTGAAATAGTGGTAATACTTATTAATAATAAAAGCAGGCTTGCTACTTTGCTTCTCTCCTGTTTCAGGTTCATGGCGTTTATTTAATTTGGATTTAAACCTAATTTAAGATAAGCACGAAAAAAAGTAAAATCTCTTTTTTGGTATGAATGGCAGATAAGGATTTAAACTCAACGATTTTTACAAACGGTGCACAAATTTTCACAATCCTTGTATATATTCGAAAACACGAATCCCGAAATCATAAACGAATGAGGTATGAAAGAGCTTAAAAAAGAAGACATCAAACAGGAAGTATTTGATCTCTATGATGATTATGCACACAACCGCCTTGAAAGAAGGGTGTTCCTTGAAAAACTAAGTACCTATGCAGTAGGCGGAATTACAGTTGCCTCTCTGCTTAGTTTCATCAGTCCCAATTATCAGATCATCCAGGTAGAATCAAACGATCCAAGGTTAAAATCTGAGTATATAAAGTATGATTCCCCTAAAGGCGGGGGTTCTATTAAAGGCTTGCTTTCAAAACCAATAGATGCAAAAGGTAAGTTGCCGGGCGTAATTGTGGTGCATGAAAACAGGGGCCTCAATCCTTATATAGAAGATGTGGGTCGGAGAGCTGCGCTGGCCGGATTTATTTCATTGGCACCTGACGCGCTCACTCCATTGGGTGGTTACCCGGGCACGGATGATGAAGGCCGGGCATTGCAAAGCAAACGCGATCGTGGTGAAATGCTGGAAGATTTTATTGCAGCCTATGAGACATTAAAATCACATCCTGATTGCACTGGCAAAGTGGGCGTGGTTGGTTTCTGTTTTGGAGGTGGCATTAGCAACCTGATGGCTGTGCGAATACCTGATCTTAAAGCATCCGTTCCATTTTATGGCGGACAAGCTCCCGTTGAAGATGTGCCTAAGATTAAAGCTCCGTTACTCTTGCATTATGCGGAATTAGATACCCGTGTAAATGAAGGCTGGCCTGCTTATGAAAAAGCGCTGATTGAAAACAAAAAAGAATACACAGCATACATCTATCCGGAAGTCAACCATGGTTTCCATAATGACAGCACGCCACGGTACGACAAGGCGGCAGCAGAATTAGCCTGGCAACGAACGATTGATTTTTTTAATGCAAAGCTGAAATAATTCTGTACTGGCTATGAAAAACCAGCGCTAATCTTCTTTATTGATAACGGATGTTTGTTAAGTTTCTTATTTACCAAATTTGAAACCTGCTGAAAGCTGAATGACACCGTTTTTCAGTTCATCTGGTAAATTATTTACGTTAGAGACACCAACATTATACCGGGCTTCCAGCATTAATCTGCTCAGATTAAATGCAACGCCTACCGGAATTGAAAAATCATCGTTCTTAAACCGACCATCATCATCAGCAACTCCATCGATGGCGCTGTCTATTAGAAAACCATATTGCACGCCACCTAAAAAAGCGATCGGGCCCAGTTTGAGCTTGGCAACAACGGGTATATTCAGATAGTTGTTTTCATAGGTATGCTCGGCATTACCGCTATCTGTCCATTTTGCTCCCTGGGTTGAGTAAACAGCATCCACCTGAAGTGTAATTATAGTAATTTTAAATTGTCCGAAAAACCCTGCATGATAGCCACTTAAAGACTTCGCTTCTTTAACATTCGACATATCCTTAAGGCCTCCTAATGAAGAACTATTATAGCCTGCCTTTACACCGAGTCTAAACTGACCGTAGCTATGCGCTGAAATTAACATAGCACAGGCAAACACAAAGAGAATAAGTAGTTGCTTTTTCATATTTTATAAGTATTTATTAATTCAGTAAGATGATCGATTATATTTTGTAAAGTAGCTTCTTTATGGACTTATACTCATACATCTGGGTGAAATGAAGACAAACAAATTTAACAATAATTTGACACATTAAAAGACGGGCGATAACTCATAGTCTGTGCTTCATCAAAATTTTCTTCCGGAGACTTATCCAGTCTATGGCATCTGTAGCCCACCCCCTCAATTTGAACTAAACTATTCCAGCAATTGGTAGTTATGCCAATGACACGGTTTTGGCCTACCCTTTGCAATCATACCCGTATACTTACAAAAACAAATGCTTATGAAAACGATACGAGTGAATAGAATAGCAACGTTGTTTTTCATGATGGTTGGGGGAACAGCAACGTATGGGCAATATCAACCAGAAGTACCGGGCGATCAATTTAGTTTGGAAGGTGCCCTTGAGCTTTTTAAGAAGTCGGCTTCACCGGAAGAATTTGAACGGTTACTCAATTCGCCAAAAGAGAAAGTAAACAACCTTGACCTTAATGGTGATGGGGAGATTGATTACATCCGTGTAATTGATCACAACGAAGGCAATGTTCATGCATTTATTCTTTCTGCTATCATCTCTGAAAGAGAGAGCCAGGATATTGCCGTAATTGAATTGGAAAAACTTGCTAATGGAAAAGCTGTGCTGCAGATTACAGGTGATGCCGACATCTATGGAATTGAAACCATTATTGAACCCACTACAGAAGTGCGGGTAAATGCTGGTACAAGCACAACTCAGACAACAGTTAACGTGTGGGCCTGGCCTTCGGTGCAGTACATTTATGGTCCTTATTATTCCGGATGGATATCACCCTGGAGATGGAGTTACAGACCTATCTGGTGGAGCCCCTGGAGACCCATCGCGTATGTTGACTACTATCCATACTGGGCTTCGTACCGTCCTTATTACTCAGTGTGTCACACACACCGGATTGTGTATGCCCAAAACATATACAGACCGTATCGCAACACTTCATTGATAGTCTATAACAGGCATCATACCCAAATTTCGCATTACAGATCAACAAGAAGTAATGATTATGGAAGAAACAGGTATGATGATGGGCGCTCAGGCCGTCAAAATAATAGTGCATACCGTAACGATAATAATGCAAGAGGAAGGTCCGTATCTGATAATCGCGAGAATAGCAGGTCGGCTGTTAATAATATGCAACCCAATGAAAGCCGTAGAAGTTCTTCTGTGACCCGGGATGAATCTGTTCAAAGAAACCGAACTAACCCGGAGGTTAAGAGAGAGCCTGTTTCGCAGCAAAGAAGTTCTGCAAGCGAGTGGAATAAACCTAATGTTGAAAATCGCAAAAATTCTTCTGTAACTCAGGATGAGTCCATACTAAGAAACCGAACTGTTCCTGAAGCTAAAAGGGAGCAACCAGTTCAACATCAAAACACGCGCGAAGTGCAGCGACAGGATACGAGAGAGAGATCGAACCCGGCTCCTGCAACCCGCCAAATTGAAGCGAGACCTGCTCCGGATAATCGTGGTCAGCGATCTGCTCCGCAGGTGCAAAGGCAGCAATCTCCAGCTCCTACTGTTCAGCGATCAGGAAGCGGAACCAAGAGCACCGCAGGTGAGAAAAAGAGAGGAAGGGATTAATTAATTGCGACCGTAATTGTTTTGCCTGTCCAAAAGCAGGCAAAACTTTTTAAATAAACATTGCTATCTTTCAAACAAATAAAAATCGATGAAAATTATTCTTTCCGTTGGACTTTACTTATTCATTTTAGCCGTTCCCAATAAAAGCGTTAGTCAGCAAATGCAGGATTTCAGTAGCATCATGGCATCCGAAGCAAAGCCACGGCTCATTTCAAAACAATTTAGTTTTACAGAAGGTCCTGCTGTTGATAAGAAAGGCAATGTATTTTTCACTGATCAGCCGAATAATAAAATCTGGAAGTACGCTGATGGAAAGCTTAGTGTCTTTCTGGAAAATGCCGGGCGATCGAACGGCATGTACTTCGATCAGAAAGGAAATTTGCTTACCTGTGCCGATGAAAAAAATGAATTATGGTCAATTGATAAAAATGGAAAGATCACTGTGCTACTTACTGAGTATGAAGGAAAAAAATTAAATGGCCCTAACGATTTATGGATTCATCCGCAAGGCGGCATTTACTTTACGGATCCATACTACCAAAGAAATTATTGGACGCGCACGGAACCCGAGCTGAAAAAACAAAATGTGTATTACCTGGCTCCAGGCAAAGAAGCCGTACCTGTTGTTGAAAATCTGGT
>CAZNRJ010000351.1:0-4350 GCA_964574945.1 uncultured Ohtaekwangia sp.
GGCACCGTTCGACACCACAATATTTTCGGCCTTGTAAGGCACGTTGTTTTCTTTCTGATATTTAACAGCTAACGCTTCGCGCAAATCGGGATAGCCCGCTACCGGAGGATAGGAGAAATACTTTCCTTCATCAATTGCTTTTTTTGCAGCATCGCAAATATGTTGTGGCGTTTTAAAATCGGGCTCGCCCAAACTTAGATTAATAACATCAATACCACGGTTTTTAAACTCGCGGGCTTTGGCAGCCATAGCTAAGGTTGCTGATTCTTCAATTGCATTAATACGGTCGGAAAGTTGGTTCATAAGAAATTACAGGGTTTCATAAAACGCCCCAAAGAAAGAAATTAATAAGGCTTTTGGCAAGGAGAAAAGCGACTTAACTGAATAAGGTCCGCCCCAAAATACTCCGCCCCAGCGTAATCTCATCGGTGTATTCCAGATCGCCACCTACCGAAACACCCCGCGCAATGGTTGTAACCTTTACGGGATATTCTTTTAACCTGCGATTGATGTAAAATGCAGTGGTGTCGCCTTCCATGGTGGGGCTAAGCGCGAGGATGATTTCTGTAACACTTCCGTGCGCCTGCGTTATGCGCTCAATCAACGAATCGATTTTAAGATCAGAAGGTCCAATGCCATTCATAGGCGAGATGATTCCGCCCAGCACATGATACACACCTGTAAATTGGGAAGTGTTTTCAATCGCCATTACATCTTTACTTTCCTCCACCACACACAGCAAACTTTTGTCCCTGCGGTGACTGCGGCAAATGGAGCATTCTTCTTCGTCTGAAATATTGTGGCAGGTTTTACAAAACCGGATATTCTCACGCATCTTGCTCAACGCTTCTGTGAGTGATGCTGTCTTTTGTTTATTTTCTTTAACAAGATGCAGTACCAACCTGAGCGCTGTTTTCTTACCAATACCCGGCAGTTTGGCAATTTCATTCACGGCATCTTCAATCAGTTTACTGGGAAACTCCACAACACCTCTTGCTTAAGTGATTTGAATATTAAAGAATTCGTGCATCAATGCCGGCATCCACAATGGCTTCGCGCATGGGTTTTAACTCATCCATCGATCCGGATTTTACCGCACACTTTCCTTTGTAATGGATTAGCCACGTGCACTGCTCGGCTTGTTCAGTCGTATGCTTGCACACCCTGATCAGTGTTTTAATGACATGATCAAACGTATTGAAATCATCACTGAATACAACCAGGTCGTTTACATCGGTAACGGCAACAACTTCTGATAACCCGGCTAACTCTTCTTGATACGCTGACTTCATGGGCGAGAGTTTGTATCTGCTCGACCACAAAAGTAAAAAATTTGAACTTGATTCCACGTATTTTATTAATCCGCACACTTTTTCCTTTCTTTACAATTGTCAAAGCGCAATTATGAATCCTCTGCTCGTCACATTTATCATCCTGGTCTATTTTTGTGTATTAATCGGGATTTCCTTTTTAACCTCGAAAGGGGCCGACACGAATACTTTTTTTACGGCCAACCGTCAATCACCGTGGTATTTGGTTGCTTTCGGCATGATTGGGGCATCGCTATCAGGTGTTACGTTCATTTCCGTTCCTGGCAACGTAGGCAAAATTGGTTTTTCCTATTTCCAAATTGTGTTAGGGTACCTCGTGGGGTATTGGGTAATCATTGGTGTGCTGATGCCTTTGTATTACCGCCTTAGTTTAGTTTCTATCTACACGTATTTAGAACAACGATTTGATACTTGGTCATACAAAACCGGGGCGCTTTTCTTTTTGATTTCACGCACGATCGGTTCTTCGCTCAGGCTTTTTTTAGCGGCTACTGTTTTGCAGTTATTTTTGTTCGATGCATGGGGTGTCCCATTCATCGTAACAGTAGCGGTAACCATTGCTTTAATCTGGGTGTACACGTTTAGGGGCGGAATCAAAACTATTGTCTGGACGGATACGTTTCAAACTTTTTTCCTGATAACAGCAGTAGTGGTTGCTGTTATAAAAATTTCAAGCGATCTTGATTTTAGTTTTTCCGAAGTTTTTGCTGCCATCCAAAGTAAGGGCTATGCAACCATCTTTCATTTTGAAGATGTAAACTCAACACTCTTTTTTCCAAAGCAATTTTTTGGCGGGGCATTTATTGCGATTACGATGACCGGTATGGACCAGGAAATCATGCAAAAGAATCTCACCTGTAAAACTTTGGGCGATGCCCAGAAGAACATGTTTTGGTTTAGCCTTACCCTCGTTTTTGTTAACCTTCTTTTTTTAACCCTAGGTGCATTGCTCTATATATATAGTGATGTTAAGGGGTTGGCCATACCTGCATACTCAGACGAGTTGTTTCCTTCATTGGCCCTTAATCAATTAGGGCCGGTGGTTGGAATTTTCTTTCTATTGGGAATAATTGCTTCCTCTTACGCCAGTGCCGACTCAGCTTTAGCAGGACTTACCACTTCCTTTTGCATCGACTTTCTTGATTTCAAGAATAAACCGGAGCAGGTGAAGCAACGGCAAAAATTTATTGTCCATGTTTTTTTCTCTCTTTTATTTTTGGTTGTGATCGTTATCTTCAAAGAGATCAACGAGAAGTCGGTAATTGATGCGGTGCTGCAGGTTGCTACTTATACATACGGCCCATTGTTGGGGCTTTTCTCTTTTGGATTGTTCACCAAAAGGCACATTAAAGGGTTGGGTGTGGTAATCGTTTGCTTAGCTGCCCCTGCATTAAGTTACTTGATAAGTTTAAATTCAGAAGCGTGGCTTGGAGGCTATACGTTTGGATATGAAATTTTAATTGTAAATGGCCTTATCTCTTTTCTCGGGTTGCTGGCCATCTCAAAGAAATAAAAAAAAGAGCCGCACGTTCGTGCAAGCTCCTTTCGATTAAAAAACCAACCCAACTATTTTATGTATTGATATATTCTATGTTAACCTCTACTTCTCCTTTTTTAATTTTCACCATGTAGGTTCCCGGTGGTAAAAAGAAAAAATCGACTAACGTTTTGCTCCCTTTAACATATTCAGTCGCCACGGACTGGTGTCTTTCATTCTCAACTTCAATTGTGGCCCCGATCAAATCTCCACTGCATTTAAAATAAAGAATGTGTCTTTTGGTAGATAATATTTTTATGGATGGCGACTCTTCTTTCGTGAAAGCCATTGTTACCATCATTACAGAAATCAAAAAAACAAAAACAGGATTTTTCACAGCTATATTCAATTACTTTTTTACAAACTCAAACTTCTTTACCTGGTCATCTTTTTTTACAACGATGGTATAAACGCCTGTTTTCACATCGCAAAAATCAATGATCACTTTCCTTCTCATTAAGTGTTGTGCAGTAATTTGTCTACCTTCTGCCGAAAGCACTTCTATACGGCCTCCTTTAAATTCCTTCTCAACCTTAAAAACAAACACCTGTTGATTATTGGAATCGGTTTTTTCAACCTGATCGTTATCATTAGCAGCGAATACTGAAGCAGAAGTAATCAGAAGGGCGATAATTATTTTTACAGTGTTTTTCATAACAGGTCAATTGGTATGGCTTGCATAAGCCAACTACCTTGCCATCACCAAAAACATCGTTTTGACTGTTTTTAAGAGGTAGATAATTTTTGATTACTCCCACAATGGGAAGCAATGTCCCTATAATAGTTCCCTGGCGGGATCCCAAAATCTATTTTCAAAGTCCTGAACCTGGTCCTTCACCACTTTTACTCCATCTTTTTCAAGCCTTGATTTCATGGTGGTCGGTGTTTCAAAATGATGTTTACCGGTTAGCAATCCCGCACGGTTAACCACACGATGCGCAGGAACTTTTCTGTTTGAATGTGCTGCGTTCATTGCCCAGCCCACCATGCGCGCACTCATCCTCGTTCCCAGGTAACTGGCAATGGCCCCATAGCTGGTTACCCTTCCTTTGGGGATTAACATGACAACTTCATACACATTTTCAAAAAATGAATAGTGTCCCGATGCGTCTTTTTTCAATTTTGATTTCACCATGTATTACAATACGAAGCGCCTCTAAAATCCACGAATGGGTGTAATTCCATTCTGAAACATTTAACTTTGCACGTTATAAAATTACGAACCAGATTCTGAAATGAAATACCGGCTTATTCTGCCAATTTTTATCTTGTCTGTATCCGTTAGTCTTGGCCAGCAATTAATTGTCTCAGACACAACCGGGTGGCATTCCTTGCGGGAAGGGGATTTTCTTTCATTTAAAATCAGCACTACAGATCCTGTGCAGCCTATCTATACCCTGGAGGGTTCAAGGGGCAGTGGAATTCAGTTTGATACGTTAGGCGCTTTTTTCTGGAAACCATCATTCGACCTGGTGGACAGGC